>JAIVWI010000028.1:0-22561 GCA_048636595.1 Oceanospirillum sp.
CCCAGTCTTGCTTCGATGTTCTCGATGCTGTTGCCTTCGGGCAGTGACCAGAGTCCGCCCCAGATTCCGCTGGGAGGGCGCTTTTCCAGCAGCACCCGGTTTTCTGAATCCTTGAGGACCAGCATACAGATGGTTCTGTCGGTGACCCGGGTTGGGGGCTTGGGTGAGGGAAAAATCTCCACCTGTTCCTGCTGCAATGCCCGGCAGTCAGCGCTGACGGGGCACAGATCACAGGATGGGCTGGTCCTGGTGCAGACCAGTGCTCCCAGGTCCATGATGGCCTGGGTGTAGTCGGCTCCCCTTTGTGCTGGAAGTCGGTCTTCCGCTTCTTGCCACAGTCGTTTTTGCACCGACGCTTTCCCGGTCCAGCCCTCGATTGCAGCGTGCCGTGCCAGCGTGCGCCGTACGTTTCCATCCAGTACGGCCGCAGCCTGGTCGGTAGCTTGTGAAACGATGGCGTTGGCCGTGCTGAGGCCGATGCCGGGCAGGGTGCTGAGCATCTCGGCACTGGTTGGTAGTTCACCTGCAAAGTATTCCATGCAGCGGGCAGCTGCCTTGTGCAGGTTGCGCGCCCTGGCGTAGTAACCCAGGCCTGACCAGAGTGAAAGCACGTCATCCAGTGGTGCTGCCGCCAGCGGTGAAATCGTGGGGAAAGTCTGCATCCAGCGGTCGAAATAGGGGATGACAGTCGCAACCTGCGTCTGTTGCAACATGACTTCGGATATCCATACCCGGTAGGGTGTTCGCGGGTGTTGCCAGGGCAGGTCTTTGCGGCCGTTGTCCTCCCACCAGCTTAGCAGGCGCTCGTGAAATGGAAGTGCGGGAGTTTCCTTCACTGATCAGTCGATGGGGAGGATGGCATTCACGAACGAGCCGGCATCGAAAGGCCGCAGGTCCTTGGCCGCTTCACCCACGCCGATGAAACGGATCGGGATGCCCAGTTCGTGCGCGATGCCGAACAGTACGCCGCCCTTGGCCGTGCCATCCAGTTTGGTTACTGTGATTCCGGTCAGTCCGATGGCTTTGTTGAACTCGCTTGCCTGGATCAGCGCGTTCTGGCCGGTGCCTGCATCAACCACCAGCATGATTTCGTGCGGCGCCGATTCATCGATTTTTCCCATGACCCGGTGAACTTTTTTCAGTTCCTCCATCAGGTTGGATTGGGTGTGCAGCCGGCCGGCCGTATCGGCGATGAGTACGTCGATCTTCCGGGCCTTGGCAGATTGCAGGGCATCGTAAATAACGGCTGCCGAATCGGCGCCGGAACCCTGTGCAATAACCGGTATGTCGTTGCGATCACCCCATGATTTCAATTGCTCGACCGCTGCTGCCCGGAAGGTATCCCCGGCAGCCAGCATGACGGACAGCCCGTCTTCCTTGTACCGCTGTGCCAGTTTCCCGATGGTTGTGGTTTTGCCGGCGCCGTTAACGCCCACCATCAGGATTACAAATGGTTTGTGTTCTTCATTTATGTGCAGGAACTGCTCACAGGGTTCGATCAACTCGTACAATTCGGCCTGCACGGCCGGCAGCACCTGCTTTGGTTCGGTGATGACCTTGTTGGAGATAGCCGCCTGCAGGTTAGCGGTGATTTCCAGTGCGGCCTGCACACCGATGTCGGAGGTGATCAGCGTGGTCTCTATTTCTTCCAGCAGTTCCTCGTCAATCGAGCTGCGGTTGGACAGGAGGGCCCCCAGCCTTTTGCCGAGTTGCCTGCGGGTGTCTTCCAGCCGCTTTTCCAGCAGATCCTGCCCGGACTGTTCGGCCGGCCTTAACTGTACGTCCAGGACCTCACCGGGCTTTTTCTTGTTTTTGCGGAAAATGCGCAGCATGCTATGAAGTACCTTTAGAGTAGTGGGTCAGAGGTTCCATAATTTGGGGCCGATGGAAGCACGTTCAAGATACCGGGATTATGAAAAAAGGCAATCAGGAAAAGAGGAAACGACCGGGAAGCGTCCGGATCATCGGGGGAAAATGGCGTGGTCGCAGGTTGCCGGTTCGTGACCTGCCGGGATTACGGCCTTCAGGTGACCGTAGCCGCGAGACTCTGTTTAACTGGCTGCAAGCTCATGTTCACGGTGCGGTGTGCGTGGATTTGTTTGCCGGTAGCGGGGCGCTTGGCCTGGAGGCTGCATCGCGGGGCGCTGCGGAAGTCATCCTGGTTGAAAAGCTCAGCGTGGCCGCGCTGGATCTTCGCGATGTCCTGCTGGTGCTCAAGGCGGACCAGGTCACGGTAGTGGAAAGCGATGCACTGCAATGGTTGCAGTCCTGCCCGGCTCAATCGCTGGATATTGCCTTCGTGGATCCACCTTTTGGTCTTCACCTGGAGACCCGGGCGCTGGAGTTGATCCGCATTCAGGATTGCATCAGGACCGGTGGTTTTGTTTACCTTGAAACTGCCAGGGACGCACCGCTTATTGTTGCCGGCCCGGGTTGGGAAACTGCCCGGGAAAAGACAGTTGGCGATGTACGTTTGCTCCTCCTGAAAAAAATTTAAATTTTTTGAAAGAAATTCATGCATGGATGGGTCATCTATAGTGCAGGCAATCTTGCCTGTCAGAAGACTCCTCAGTCCCTGCTAACGGGCAGCGCAAGCTGCCCGTTTTTTTTGGGTGGTATTCTTTAGGTTGGGTCAGTCTGGGTGAGCGCTGCTGACTTCGCCGTGGGATCTCCCTGGCAATTTACCGCGTATCCATTTCTTGACCCGGCCGTAGAAAGCATTGATATCCAGCCCGATGCCGTACAGGGAAGGCACCATCAGCAAGGTTACGAAGAAAGCAAAAAACACGCCGAATGTCAGTGCGACCACAACGGGTTTCAGAAATGCTGCCTGCATGGACCGTTCCAGCATCATTGGCATCAGGCCGACAATAGTGGTGACTGAAGTCAGCAGGATAGGCCGGAAGCGCGCAACGCCTGCCTCGATAATGGCATCAGCCGGATCCATGCCCCGATCCTTCAGCCGATTGCAGTAATCCATCAATACCAGGTTATCGTTGACCACCACACCAGCGGCCGCTGCAATACCAAAATAGCTGAAGATTGCCATGGTCAAGCCCAGTACGGCATGACCGAAGATAGCGCCCACGAAAGCAAAAGGCATGGCTACAAGGATCAATAATGGCTGCCAGTAACTGCGGAAAGCTATCGCCAGCATGGTGTACATGGCGAAGAAAGCAATTAAATAAAGCCCGATGACCTCTTCGATGAAACGTTTTTCGCCTTCGGCCTGGCCAATCGCGCCACGGATGATGCCCGGATAGCGTTTTTCCCACTCGGGGAAAAAGTTTTCATCCAGGTCTTTCATGATGTCATCACGTACATTTTCTTTCAGGTCAGCGCTGACCCGTGCAGCCCGGTTTCCGTTCCAGCGCTGGATTCTCGAGATGCCCGGCGCATATTCAAGGTCAGCGACTGAAAGCAACGGCAATTCGCGCCCGTCGCTGGTGCGCACGCGGAAATTTTGCAGGCTTTCAATTGACCGCCTGGACGCCAGCGGGTAACGAACCTTGACCTTCACATCCTGGCCGTCGCGCGCCAGGCGCTGCACTTCTTCACCGAAATAAGCCTGGCGTACCTGGCGGTTGACCTCGGCCAGGGTCAGGCCCAGTTTGGTGGTTCCGGGTTTCATGGTCAGCCGGATTTCTTCTGACGCCCCCACCAGGTTGTTGTGAATGTCGTACAGGGTTTCATAGCTGCGCAGTTGGTTCTCCAGGTCAGCGGTCGCTTCCCGCAATATATCCAGATCCGGATGCCTGATGGACAGTTCAAATCCCGGGCCGGTATCCATGTCCGTATATCGCACTGACACTTCCCGTGCGTCCGGTACGTCGCCCATCAGTTCACGCAGGCGCACTGATGTTTCCTTGGCCGTCATGTCGCGAACTTCCGGGGGCACCAGCTTGACGATGGCCAGAACACTGTCACGGCGCGAACGTGTGTACCAGTTTTCGATCAGCGCGCCTTCACCGTCGGTACGCTGGTTGACTTCTTCCTCCAGCGCCAGCTCAGCGGCCTGCAACTGGGCGAGGATTTCCAGTGCACGGCTGTACGGCGCGCCTTCCGGTAACACCACATTCACGATGATCTGATCGGACTCGATATCCGGCATGAAGCTTTTCTTCACCCAGCCGGTACCAAACAGACCGAAACCGATGATCAGCACAGCAATAAAAATACTGCTTGTCAGGTAGCGGTGATCCAGCGACCAGCGGCCGATTTTGCGGTATCGATTATGCGCAAAGTCGATAATGCTGTCCGCAATCCGCTTCTGGAATTTGTTGAAATTCTTCAGGTGATGCCGGGGCTGCATGTTTGACAGGTGCGACGGCAGAATCCACAGCGACTCGACCAGCGAGAAGGCCAGGGCCAGGATCACGACCCAGGTGATATGGCGGGTGAATTCGCTGACCGGCCCGCTCAGGAAAAGCCAGGGCAGGAAAGCCAGGACTGTTGTGATGACGCCGAATACTACCGGTTTGGCCACCAGTTGGGCGCCGGAAATGGCTGCATCGACACCACCGCCGATCCGGTGGGCCTCGGTGTGGATGCCTTCACCCACCACGATTGCATCATCGACGACGATACCCAGCACCAGCAGGAATGCGAAGGTCGAGAGCATGTTCAGCGATACACCCACCGAAGGCAGCAGAACAAAGGCGCCTGCATAGGCCGTAGCAATGCCTGCGGCTACCCAGAAGGCCACGATGGGTCGCAGGGTCAGCAGCAGTACCAGCATTACCAATAACAGACCCATGGCAGCGGAGCTGCCGATGGTTGCCATGCGGCCCTTGAAATCCACCGCACTGTCGGTCCACAGCGTCAGCTTGGCGCCGGGGGGCAGGCTTTCCTGGCGTTCACTAATCCAGGCACGTATGGATTCTGAGGCCTTGACTATGTCCATGGTTTCGGTGGACATGACCTGGAGCAGTACAGCGGGTTCGCCGTTCAGCGTAGCCAGGATCGGGTTGTCTTCAAAACCATCAATAACCCTGGCCACGTCGCCTACGCGTATGGCCCCGCCTTCAGGTGTTTCGCGGATAATGATGCTGGCAAATTCTGCTTCGGTGTCTGCCTGGCTGCGCACTTTAAGCTGGTAGGTTCCCACCTCGGTACGCACTGAACCTGAAGACTGGTTGATGGAGCTGTTGCGGATGGCGTCGGCCACCTGGGCAAAACTCAGGTTGTAGCGTCTCATGGCCTCTTCACTGACCTCGATAGACACTTCTTCCTGGCGTATTCCGAATAAATCCACCACGGAAACTGCAGTTAACCGGGCAGCTTCGCGCCGGAGTTGTTCCGCCAGCCGCTTCAATTCGCGTTCGCCGATATCACCATGCACCGCGACACGCATGAACTCCTGGCGTTCTATCCTTTGCTGTATTTTTGGTGGTTCAATATCAGAGGGGAAAGAGGAGATCGAATCCACGCGAATTTTTACGTCATTCATGAACTGGGTGAAATCGACTTGTTGATCTGCAAGGATGAACACCTCACCCTGGCTTTCGCCTGAAGAAGAACGGACCCATTCAATGGAATCGAGGTCTCTGACGGATTCTTCAATCCGCGCGACGATTTGCTCTTCGACTTCCTGCGGTGCGGCGCCCGGCCAGGAGACAGTGATCTGCAGCATTGGCAAGCGCAGCTGCGGGGCCATTTCGCGTTCCATCGAATTGAAGCCGATGATTCCGGCAACGAAGATACCGACCATGACCAGGTTGGCGGCCACCGAATTTCGTGCCCACCAGGCAATTAAATTATTCATGTTAACCTTGGTTTTGACGGCTAATAGCGCGAACTTCCATGCCATCCACCGCTGCCGGTATGGTTGAGGTCACAACCTTGTCGCCAGGCTTTACACCGTTGGTAACCAGCACTACGTCTTCCGAAGTGGAAAGTATCTTGACCGTGCGTATCTCAAGGCGGTTTTTATCATTGATTACGTAAACCTTGTCGGCATTACGCAATGCCATACGTGGCAGGACCATGGCTAACTGGCTGGTGACACCGGCAATTTCAGCACTGACAAACATACCTACCGCGATCGGTGCGCCGCCGTCGGAACCCGCCCCGTAGGGGTCATCTACCTCGGCAATGGCATAGATCAGCCGTGTTTGCTGGTCAACTGAAGCATTGACACGGACAATGTGCCCCGTCCAGAAATGCTCGTGCCTGCCCACCATGGCCTTGAATTGGACCACCGGGGCATTTAAGTCGTCTGCCATGAAACCCATGGGCAGGTTCAGCTCGGCCAGTTGTGTGTCGGTCAGCGGCAGGCGGATTTCCACGGTATCAGTAGAAAACACGCGGCCAAGGCGGGTGCCTGCGGTGACATACTGGCCAATTCCAACATTTTTCTCGCGCACTCGGCCAAGGAAAGGCACACTTATTTCAGTACGGGCCACATTCAGCCTGGCTGCTTTCAGATCAGCTTCGGCGGCACGCAGCATCGCCCGGGCTTCCAAAACCTGCAGCTTGTTCAGTGCGTAGTCGGTGGGTTCACCGCTGTTGCGCTTGTCACGCCATTGTTCTTCTTTGATCTTGGCATTGGCAAATTCCCGCTCAAGCGCTACCTGCGCTCCCGCCACGCTGGCTTCAGCGCGAATGACAGCCAGCTTGTAATCTGTGTCATCAATTTTGATCAATGTTGTGCCGGGCTTAAACTCGGCGCCTTCTGCGAATGATCGGGAAATAGCTACAATGCGGCCGGAAACCTGGGGTATCAGGTCGATCTCGGTTTTGGGCCGGACTTCACCCTGGGTCTGAACCGAAAGGGTGACCATGTCTGATTTTACTTCATCAACATAAAGTGAAATCAGCCGTTGCGATTCTTCCTTTTTTTCCGGCGCTGGTTTTGCAGCGTTCAGGATCTGAACCACTACAATACTGACTACCAGTACCAGGATCGGTGCGATAATCTTCAGCAACTTTTTCACGGTAAAGCCTCATGATTCGTGTGTCTGGTCGCGATTACAATACAAACACCAACCCCCAATCTGTAATTAGACGCCTGTTTATTCAATAAGGTTACTTTT
Source organism: Oceanospirillum sp. (assembly GCA_048636595.1). GTDB lineage: Bacteria > Pseudomonadota > Gammaproteobacteria > Xanthomonadales > SZUA-36 > JAJRRA01. The sequence goes on from JAIVWI010000028.1 coordinate 7,035, forward strand.
TATTTTTATGGCTCCCGCTGAGGGATCAGCCCTTCGGGGGCAGGCATATAAGACCATGAACCGGGTTTAAATACATGGGCCAGAAGTCAGTGTTGAAAGGGATCCTGCAATCACGCGCAAGCGGGCTCTTACATATGTACAATGAGCGCCTGCCTTTAATAGTGAAGGAACTGGCATATGAACCAGCACCGAACGGCGGTTTACCCGGGCACTTTTGATCCGATTACCAATGGCCACATTGACCTGGTTGCGCGTGCCGCACGTGTTTTCTCGAAGGTGGTTGTCGCCATTGCCGAGAGCCCGCACAAGAAACCACTGCTGAGCCTGGATGAGCGGATTTTGCTGAGCCGCAATGAGTTGAGCGGGGTGGAGAATGTTGAAGTCCTGGGTTTCAGTAACCTGCTGGTGGAATTTGCGCAGCAGATTGGCGCGGGTGTCCTTATCCGGGGCTTGCGGGCTGTCTCCGATTTCGAATACGAATTCCAATTGGCCAGCATGAACCGGCACCTGGCGCCGAATGTCGAGACCCTTTTCCTTACGCCGGACGAGGAATACAGTTTCATTTCATCTTCGCTGGTGAAAGAGATCGCACGGCTGGACGGTGACGTGTCCGAGTTTGTAAGTGATGAAGTCCGGCAGGCCATGCGCCGCCGGTTTGAAGAAATGGAGTAGGATCTTGGCACTCAAGATCACCGATGAGTGCATTAATTGCGATGTCTGCGAGCCTGAGTGTCCGAACGAGGCCATTTATCAGGGCGTCGAGTTTTATGAAATCGATCCGATGAAGTGTACCGAGTGCGTGGGGCATTTTGATACGCCCCAGTGCGTTGAGGTGTGCCCGGTTGAGTGCATTCCGAAAGACCCGGATCAAGAGGAAACAGAGGAACAATTGTGGGCGAAATACAATCGGCTGATTTCAAAGGCCAAAGTGGTATGAGAAAAAACATTATGAATAAAACTTTTCGCCTGGCAGGTGTTTTCCTGCTGGTCATTGGGTTCAACAATTCCCTGACCGCGGGCGAAGGACCGGGCAGGGCCGCGATCGCGAGTGCACATTACCTGGCCACCGAAGCAGGCCATGAAATACTCGAAAAGGGTGGTAACGCTTTCGACGCAGCGGTTGCGGTCAGTGCGGCGCTGGCGGTGGTGGAGCCCACCAGTTCCGGCCTGGGTGGTGGCGCTTTTTGGTTGCTGCACCGGGCTTCGGATGATTTTGAGGTGATGATCGACAGCCGCGAGCAGGCCCCGGCTGCGGCTTATAAGGACATGTACCTGGACGCAGATGGCCAGGTTAATCGTGACCTTGCGGTTAACGGCCCGCTGGCTGGGGGTATTCCCGGCGAGGTTGCCGGCCTGGAGCACCTTGCCAGGAATTATGGCCGTTTGCCGCTGGCAACCAGCCTGCAGCCGGCTATCCGTCTTGCCCGGGAAGGTTTCCCCGTGGACGAAAAATACCATGCCCTGATGGGTTACCGGATCAAAGCGATCAAACGCTGGCCGGCTGCAGCAAAAGTGTTACTGGCTGATGGTGAAATGCCGCCGGTGGGTTACATCATTAAGCTGCCAGACCTGGCCTGGGTGTTGGAGCAGGTCGCTGAACATGGGGCCAAAGGCTTCTATTCCGGCCCCGTGGCAGAGCGGCTGGTCAAGGGGGTCCGTGATGCCGGCGGGATCTGGACGATGGATGATCTGGCGGCCTACAAGATGAAAGAGCGTGAGCCCATCCGCACGCAATACGGTGATTATGAGTTGGTAACAGCGCCGCCGCCGTCTTCCGGTGGCATCGCGATCGCGGAAATGCTGAACATCCTTGAAGCGTACCCCATTAACCGCTTGGGAACAGTGCAGCGTGCGCACCTGATGGTAGAGGCCATGCGCCGGGCCTATCGCGACCGCGCCATTTACCTGGGCGATCCCGATTTCACGGAGATTCCGGTTGAAATGCTCACCAGCCAGTTCTATGCGGACGGTCTGCGTGCTTCGATCATGCCGGATCGAGCTACGCCCAGCAGCATGCTGCCGGGCAATGAGCAGATTCTGGAAGGCACTGATACCACGCATTTTTCCATCATCGACGCGGAAGGCAATATGGTGGCGGCGACTCTTACCGTGAACCTGCCTTTTGGTTCGGCATTTATGCCTCCCGGAACCGGCCTGCTGGTCAACAACCAGATGGACGATTTCTCGGCCAAACCAGGTGATCCCAATGCCTACGGCCTGATTGGCTTCACCGCCAATGAAATCCAGCCCTTCAAACGGCCGCTGTCCAGCATGAGCCCGACATTCATGATCGGTAAGGACAAGCGGGCTGCAATCGGTACGCCGGGAGGGGCGCGCATCATCACGATGGTATTGCTCGGTATCCTGGATTTCATGCAGGATCACGAACCGGAATCCTGGGTTTCACTGCCGCGCTTCCATCACCAGTACCTCCCCGACAGCATCTCGGCGGAGCCGGATGCCTTCACCACCGAAGAAATTAGCGGCCTTGAGGCCATGGGACATGAAGTAAAGGTGCGGGACCGCACCTGGGGCAATATGCACGGCGTGATGTGGAATCTGGAGACTGGAAAGGTCACGGCCGGGTCTGATCATCGCTGGCCCTCCGGGCGCGCCATCGTTAAGTAGGAACACGATTGTAAGAGGTCGCTCGCGGCCTACGTAATACTGTAAGAGGTCCCTTGGGGCCGACCGCTCTGGAAAGTCGGCCGCAAGCGACCTCTTACAACTGCGTGCAAGCATGCTCCCATAACAGGACTGAAAAAATATGCGTAATTTGTTTATTGTTTTTTGCCTAATCTTCCCCTTTACTTCCGATGCCCAGGTCTCCTGGGAGGAAATCGATGTACTGGCGCAGGACGCACAAGCGCAGGTGGTCGAGTGGCGGCGCTGGTTCCATGAAAACCCTGAGCTCAGCAACCGGGAGTTCAATACCTCGGCCCGGGTGGCCGAAATACTGACCGGCATGGGTCTGGAACCAAGGACTGGTATTGCACATACAGGTGTTGTCGCCATTATCGAGGGTGGAAAGCCCGGCCCGCTGGTGGCCATCCGCGCCGATATGGACGGACTGCCCGTAACGGAAAAAACCGGGCTGCCATTCGCCTCCGTGGCGCGTGGTGAATACAACGGCCAGGAGGTCGGCGTGATGCATGCCTGTGGGCATGACAGCCACATGGCCATGTTGCTGGGCGCCGCCAGCGTATTGAATGCCGTAAAGGAAGAACTGCCGGGCTCAGTCATGTTGATTTTCCAGCCCGCCGAGGAAAGTGCACCGGAAGGGGAAGAAGGCGGCGCCGAACTGATGCTTAAAGAAGGGCTTTTCACGCCGAACAGGCCCGAGGCGGTATTTGGATTGCATGTGGGCATCAACCAGCCCGGCGGAAAAATGGCGGTGCGCAGTGGACCCATGCTGGCGGCGGTGGATAGCTTCAAGCTCAAAGTTCAGGGTAAACAGACCCACGGAGCCCGCCCCTGGAATGGCGTGGACCCAATCGTAGTTGCATCACAGATCGTACTCGGGCTGCAGACCATAGCGAGCCGGCAGGTGGATGTGACCCAGGCGCCGTCAATCGTGACCGTGGGGCGCATTGCCGGCGGGGTCCGCAATAACGTGATTCCCGACAGTGTCGAAATGGAGGGTACGATACGCACCTTCGATGCAGCGATGCGGGAACAAATCCACATGCGTATAGAGCGCACCGCAAGGCTGATCGCGGAGAGTGCCGGCGCAAGCATCGAATTCAAACTGAATTATGGCTATCCGGCGACCATAAATGATCCCGGCCTGACCGAGAAAATGATGCCGACACTGCAACGGGTAGCCGGTGAAGGCGGGCTGATTCCGGTTCAGCCCCAGACAGTGGCAGAGGATTTTTCCTATTTCGCCAATGAAACGCCCGGGCTGTATCTTTTCCTGGGCAACGGTGAACCCGGTAAGGACCCGCTTACGCTGCCCAGCAACCATTCCCCGCTATTTGACATGTATGAGCCCAGCATGGAAATTGGTGTAAGGGCTTTCAGCCACCTGGTGGTTGATTACTTGCAGGGCGAATATTGAAACAATTGATCAAAAAGCCGGAGTTCAGGCAATGGATACAACACAGCCTGCAGCACCAGGAAAACATCCTCGCTGTCAGTAACCAGGGCACGGTGCTGCACTACACGGGTGACGGGCTGGATTTGATTGTCAAAACAGCCATGGGCAGCGGGCTTGTGCTCAAGGCCCGCCAGCGAACCCTGATTCGGGAGTTTGGTGCCTACCGCCGCATGGATGGACTGCGCGGTGTGCCGGAGTGTTATGGACTGCTGGATGGGCGTTACCTGGTGATCGAATTCATCCGGGGTACACCGTACCGGCAGGCGAACTGGACCGACCGTGACAAATGGTTCAGGGATTTCCTGGAAATTCTACAGTCCATCCATGAGCGGGGTGTGAGCCACGGTGATTTGAAATCCAAGTCCAATATCCTGGTCACAGGGGATGAAAAACCCTGCATCATCGATTTTGGCACCTCGTTCCTGCACAAGCCCGGCTTTCACCCGGTAAACAACTGGTTATTTGAATACGGAAAGCGCCTGGACATTAATGCCTGGGTCAAGCACAAGTACTACGGCCGCTACGCGGATGCATCAGAAGCAGACCGTGAGTTGCTGAACTACGGGCGTATCGAGTACATCGCCCGGAAAATCAGTGGCCAGTCGATGGATGCCGTTGCTGGAACCAGACGTAAGAAACCCTGATGTTGGCGGTGCCGGGGTCAGAGTAAGTTCCTTACTCTGACCCCAGTTCTGGAAATTAAAACTCATCCGGCGTAAAAGCATCTATTGCCAGGGCGTGGATGTCGGTTTGCATCAGGTCGCCCATTGCCTGGTAGACCAGGCGGTGGCGCTTGATCGGAGACTGTCCCCGGAACCTGTCTGAAACCACCAGCACGCGGAAGTGCCCAAGACCCCCTTTCGCTCCTTCATGTCCGACGTGCATATGGCTTTCATCTTCCACCTGCAGGGATTCGGGGGAAAGTTCAGCTTCCAGCCGTGCGCGAATCTCCGCCAGGCGCTGTGCCGGGTTCATTTCGGCATCACCAGCTTGAATGGCGTCACTTCCACCGACTGGTAGGCGCCGGATTCGATATAAGGATCCGCATCGGCCCAGGCGCAGGCATCTTCCAGCGAATCAAACTCCGCGACCACCAGGGATCCCAGGAAGCCTGCCGGACCCGGATCGAGCGCATCGATGGCCGGCCTGGGGCCGGCCAGCAACAAACGGCCCTCATCAAGCAGCGCATTGATTCGCTCAAGGTGGGCGCTCCTCGCTTCCAGCCGGGCCTGCAGGCTGTCTTCACGATCTTTTGAATAGATGACGTACCACATGGCAATTCCGAGTAAATTCGATGAACCTATTTTAAGCCTGAGTCAGGCCACTTTTCCAGAGCCGGGGTCAGACCACTTTCTTCAAAGGAGGCTTTTCAATTTAGCAAAGCCCTTAATGAAAAAGTGCTCTGACCCCATCGAACTGGCGGAGCGGGTTACGTTGTTGATAAGCCAAATAGAAATAAGCGGTAAACCGGACTGACACCGCTTCGCGCTCCGAACGAGGGGTCAGAGCACTTTTTCTTTTGGGGTTTTGCAGGTAAGAAAGGCCTTACCTGGAAAAAGTGGTCTGACCCCGGCTCTGGGACCCCGGCTCTGGAATGAAGAAAGTGGCCTGACCCCGGCTCTTGAGGTTAAAATGTCGCGCTTCCAATCAACAAGGCTCGATTAATGAGCGAAAGAATCGAAGTCAGGCTGCAAGGGCCCAAACCCAGGGTGATTGATCACATCGTGGGCGTGCTGGTACGTGGCGGGCTGATTGCCTATCCGACGGATTCCGGTTACGCGCTGGGATGGCGCGCCGGTAACCGCAAAGCACGCGAGCGCGTCGTTCGATTGAGGCAACTCAACCGGAACCACCCTTTCACCTATTGCTGCAGGAACCTGTCGGACATCAGCCAGTTTGCACGGCTGGATAATTGGGCTCACCGCCTGGTCCGCCAGCTCACCCCGGGCCCATACACCTTTATTCTTCCAGCCACCGGCAATGTACCGAGAACCGAGCAGAAGAAGCAGACCAGGTCCATCGGTATCCGGATACCGGACCATGCCATCGTCCAGTCGATACTCGATACCATCGACGAGCCCATATTGAGTTCCTCCCTGATTCTGCCCGACATGGAAGATGAAATTTTCGATACGGAAGACTTGTTTGATGCGGTTCACGGCCAGGTAGACCTGTTCGTGGATGCTGGTTACTGTCCCCTTGAACCCACTACCCTGATTGACCTGACCGAAGGCCAACCCCGGGTCCTGCGCATGGGTCAAGGCGTGATAAACTTCCAGTAATAATATATTTCTGGATTTGAGTACATTTGGAAGCAGTTGACCACCAATCCGGCACCGGGGCACAGCAGGCAGAAATGCCTTTTGCGTTCGTGCAGGGCCAGCCTTTCACGCAGTTGCCTAAAGACCTGTATATTCCACCGGAAGCTCTGGAGGTTTTCCTCGAGGCGTTCGAGGGTCCGCTGGACCTGTTGCTCTACCTGATTCGCCGCCAGAACCTGGACATCCTGGATATACCGATCGCGGAAATTACCAAGCAGTACATGTCTTATATAGGCCTGCTGGACGATCTCCAGTTCGAACTGGCCGCAGAATACCTGGTCATGGCCGCAATACTGGCCGAAATCAAGTCTCGCATGTTGCTGCCCCGCCAGGGAGGGGATGACGAGGAAGAAGACGATCCGCGTGCGGAACTGATGCGACGCCTGCAGGAGTACGAACGTTTCAAGAAGGCCGCTGAAGACCTGGATGACCTACCGCGTGAGGGCCGGGACTTCTTATTGGCCGAGGCTTTCATGGAAGACAACAAGGTGATCCAGGTCCCACCCGATGTCGATTTGCATGACATGCTGACCGCTCTGCGGGACGTACTGAGCCGGGCTGAACTGTTCAGCCATCATCACATCCAGATGGAGCCCCTGTCGGTGCGGGAAAGAATGACCCGGATCATCGACCGCCTGCGCGATAATCCGTACTTGAACTTTACCCAATTCTTCACGGCAGAAGAAGGCCGCAGGGGCGTTGTGGTAACGTTCCTCGCGCTGATGGAACTGACACGGGAGCAGATAGTCGACATCGTGCAGAATGAGCCCCTGGGGAAAATTTACGTGAAAAGCCGGAGCTAAAGTCCATGTCCACCCTTGGTGACCAGGCGCGAACATCGCTGAAAAATATACTCGAAGCCCTGTTGCTGGCCTCGGGTGAACCGCTGAGCCTGGCTACAATTGCCTCGGTCTTCAACGATGAGGAGCAGCCCGGCAACTCCAAAATCGGACAGGCCCTGCAGGAACTGGGAGACGATTACGAGGAGCGCGGACTGGAGTTGAAAGAAGTAGCCAGCGGGTTCAGGCTGCAGGTAAGGCAGGAAGTCAACCCATGGGTTACCCGGCTGCGGGAAGAACGGCCACAGCGCTACTCACGTGCATTGCTGGAAACTCTCGCACTCATTGCCTACCGCCAGCCAATTACCCGCGGCGACATCGAGGAAGTCCGCGGCGTCTCGGTCCGCACCAACATCATCCGTACCCTGCAGGAACGTGAATGGATCCGCGTTATCGGACACCGGGACGTACCCGGCAAGCCCGCATTATTCGGCACCACGAAGGTTTTTCTCGATTATTTCAACCTCAAGAGCCTGGACGACCTGCCCTCGCTGGCGGAAATCATGGACATGGGCAGCATCGAGCCGGAACTTGAGCTTGAGCCTGTCGTTGAAGCGGAGCCTGTTGATGAGGCGGAGCCTATTGACGAAGCTGAGACTTTGGGCGAACCAGAGGCTGTTGATGAAGCGAAAGCTGTTGATGAAGCGAAAGCTGTTGATGAAACGAAAGCTGTTGATGAAACGGAAGCTGTTGATGAAACGGAAGCTGTTGATGAAACGGAAGCTGTTGATGAAACGGAAGCTGTTGACGAACCAGAGCCTGTCAACGAGCCGACCGAATTGTAAGAGGTCGCTTGCGGCCGACAGGCTCTTAAATATATCGGCCCCAAGGGACCTCTTACATGTCGGCCGCAAGCGACCTCTTACACAACGTAAATGCCCCCGGGCGCTCAAACAAGCAAATTATGAGAAAGAAAAAGAAAGTATCTTCTGCTCCACCACCGCCGGCTGAACGCATTCAAAAGGTTATGGCATCAGCCGGCCTGGGCTCACGCCGCGCCATAGAGAAACGTATCGGCAATGGTGAAGTGCTGGTCAATAATACACCGGCCGTCCTGGGGCAGTCGGTGTCCACTGGTGACACCATCACTTTCGAGGATCGTCCCTGGCGGGTTGTCAGCAAACCGGTGCTGCACCGCAGCCTGATTTATAACAAACCGGAAGGTGAATTGACCACGCGCTCGGATCCGTCCGATCGCCCCACTGTTTTTGACCGGCTTCCTTTTATTAAAAACGCCCGCTGGATAGCGGTCGGCAGGCTGGACATCAATACCACCGGCCTGTTGCTGATGACAAGCGATGGCGAACTTGCCCACGCAATGATGCACCCGTCGAATAAAGTTGACCGGGAGTATGCCTGCAGAATTCGGGGTGAGGTAAACATTGAGCACCTCCAGAATCTGCGCCAGGGAGTCGAACTTGAGGATGGACCGGCCAAATTCAGCGACATCCGGGACGCCGGGGGCAGCGGTGAAAACCACTGGTACCACGTAACCATCCTGGAGGGCCGCAATCGCGAAGTACGCCGCCTGTGGCAGTCCCAGGGCCTCACCGTCAGCCGCCTCAAGCGGGTGCGTTACGGCGCTGTGTTTCTGCCCAAGCGCTTACGCCTGGGACACTGGTCTGAAATTACACCCCGGGAACACGGGATTCTGCGCGAAGATGTCGGGCTGCCAACCATGGGCAGCAGCCTCTCTCTTCAATCGGTCAGGGGTCGTGGAAACCGGCCCGCCGGACCAAAACGTAAACCGTCCAAAAAATACCGCGGGAAAAAGCGTTGAACCTGGACTGGCTGCAGGAACAGTGCCGTGCATTCCTGTCTGATATGGCGCCAGCCGATGCCGCACATGACATCAATCATGTAAAGAGAGTTGTAAAGAATGTCATATATCTTACTGATATTGAAGAATGTAATTCTCTGATTACCCTGCCCTCTGCATGGCTGCACGACTGCATCGCTGTGGCCAAAGACAGCCCTTTACGCGCACAGGGTTCGAAACTGGCAGCCGGGGCGGCAACCAAATTCCTGGCGGCCAATGCCTACCCGGAAGAGCTTCTCCCCGAAGTATTTCACGCCATTGAAGCACATAGCTACACGGCTAATATCCCGACCCGGACCCTGGAAGCCGCCGTGGTCCAGGATGCGGATCGCCTGGATTCCCTGGGCGCCATCGGAATTGCACGTTGCCTGCTGGTCGGCGGCAGGCTAAACCGTCCCTTATGCGATAACGAAGATCCATTCTGTGATGAACGCGATCCGGATGACGGGCAGTTCACTATCGATCATTTCTACGCCAAACTTTTCAAGCTGCCCGCAACGATGAAAACCGATGCCGGGCGCGAAGAAGCACAGCGCCGGGCTGACTTGATGCAGCGCTATCTGGATGATTTACGTAAGGAAATCATATAATACCGGGGGCTACTTTTTTAGGAGCCGGGGTCAGACCACTTTTTTAAAGAAGGCTTTTCTATTTAGCAAGGCCCTAAGTGAAAAAGTGCTCTGACCCCCGTCCGGAGCGCGAAGCGGTATCAGTCTGGTTTATCGCCCATTCTTATAAGCGGTGTCAATTATGTAACCCGCTCCGCCAATTCGAAAGGGGTCAGGTTCGAGAACCTGACCCCGGCTTTACGCAAGCGGGCTCTTACAGTTGGCCTGGGTTGTTGAAAAGGATCGTCGGCCCCAAGGGACCTCTTACAGAAGTGGTCGCCCGCAAGCGGGCTCTTACAGTTGGCCTGGGTTGTTGAAAAGGATGGTCGGCCCCAAGGGACCTCTTACAGGAGTGGTCGGCCGCAAGCGGGCTCTTACAGTTGGCCCGGGTGGTAGATGGCGCCTGCTTTTCTTGCGTACTTTTGGAGGACGGCTGCAGCCTCTTTTCTGAGCACGTCAGCCTGTGTTCGTATACCGCGAATTTCCAGCGAGTGTACCCAGTTGGCGGGCTTGTCGCCTTCGTCAAATCCGGCTGCCTCTGCGTCGTCCTTGTTTGCGCCCCATACCAGGCTGGTCACACCGGACCAGGGCACTGCGCCAAAGCACATGGCGCAGGGCTCGCAGGAAGTCACCAGCTGAACATCTGACTCATGACCCAGGTTCCAGTTGTTGATGGCGCTCTGGGCCAGGCTGATGGCCACCATTTCCGCGTGCGCTATTGACAGCTCCACCGTAGTCACCAGGTTTACTCCGACACCCATCAGGCGGCTGGTCTTATCCTCAACCACGATAGCGCCAAAGGGGCCACCCGTACCGTGACGGACATTTTCCGCGGAGAGCGATACCGCAAGCAGCATTCTCTGTTGTACGGTTTCCAGCGGATCCGGCCAGTCATCCACGAAGGATTCCAGCCAGTGCGGGAGAATCAGCTCGCACTTTATTTGCAGGCTCATTGTCCACCCCTTTGACGGATCATCTCGAACAGACAGACACCTGTCGCCACGGAAACGTTGAGACTGCTGACGGAACCGTGCATGGGAATCCGCACCAGGAAATCACATAATTCAGAGGTCAGTCTGCGCATGCCTTTCTCCTCGTTACCCATCACCAGCGCCATCGGGCCGCTCAAACCGGCTTCATACAAACTTTGCTCCGTCTGGTCACTGGTCCCCAGCAACCATACACCTTTCTCTTTCAGCTGGCGCAGAATACGTGCAAGGTTGGTCACAATCAGGATCGGCAGCACCTCGGCAGCGCCGGATGCAGCGCGCCTGGCAACCGGCGTCAAACCCGCTGACCGGTCCCTGGGCAGGATCACGGCATGGACACCTGCCGCTTCGGCCGTGCGCAGGCAGGCGCCCAGGTTGTGTGGATCCTGCACACCATCCAGAACCAGCAACAGCGCGGGTCCGTCAATAGCTTCCAGCACCCGGTCCAGGTCTTTTTCGGTGAGCAGGTTCTCGGCGGCGAATTCGGCGATAATGTCCTGATGCCGCTGACCCTCGCTACGCCGCTCCAGCAGCGCTCGCGGTTCTGTGGCTACCGGTATGCCCAGTTCCCTGGCAAGGCTCGTCAGCTTACGAACCCGCGGGTTGTGGCATTCCTCGGCGATTCTGATGACCCGCACCTGGCCCGGCATATTGGACAAAGCCGATTCCACGGAATGAATGCCGATCAATAAGTTTGCCGGGCTTTTTGCCATCAGCTCACCAGTTCGAAATCAATTTTCCGTTCGTCCACGTTGACTGCTACTACCCGGACCTTCACTTTTTGCGCCAACTGGAAGACTTTCCCGCTACGTTCCCCGGTGAGGCGGTGGATCACGGGATCAAAATGATAATAGTCATTGGGCAGGGATGTAATGTGCACCAGGCCGCTGACCCGGTTCTTCTCCAGATCAATGAACAGGCCGAATGAGGTGACACCTGTCACCTGCCCCTTGAATTCATCCCCAATGTGCTGCTCCATGAAGTAGGCTTTCAGGCGGCCATTCACATCCCATTCGGCCTCCTCTGCACGCCGTGAGCGGTGGGAACTCTGTTCACAAAGTTTTGCCATTTGCTGTCCGGAGTAGCCATAACCCTCGCTGTTCCGATGCTCCAGTATGTAGTGAATCGCGCGGTGCACGAGCAGGTCGGAGTAGCGCCTGATCGGTGAAGTAAAATGCCCATAGGCCTCAAGCGCCAGGCCAAAATGGCCGGCATTATCAAGCTGGTAAGTCGCCATGCTCTGGGCTCTCAACAACACTGCCATAATCAGGGACTTATCCGGCCTGCCCTTTACCTGCTGTACGACCTGCTCGAAATCCCGGGGACTGGGACGTACTTTCCAGGGAACGCGAATGCCGAGGCTGCGTAAAAACTGTTCCAGCGGTTCCAGCTTCATGGCCGGCGGCGGCTCATGAACCCGGAACGGCGCGGGAATCTGGTGACGCAACAGGAAGTTTGCGGCCTCCACGTTAGCCGTGATCATGCATTCCTCGATCAGCAGGTGTGCGTCATTGCGCTCAACCGGCACGATATCATCCACGGCGCCTCGTTCATCGAACAGGAACTTCACCTCGGTGCTTTCAAATTCGATGGCGCCGCGACGGGTTCGGGCACGGCGCAGGGCCTGGTACAGGCCATGCAAATCCTTCAGGGAACGGGAAACTTCAGACATGTTTTGCTTGGATTCCTGCGGGCCCTGGATTTCCTGGCGACCACTGACCAGCCAGTCCCAAACCTGCTGATAGGTCAGGCGCGCGTGTGAACGAATAACTGCGGAATCGAAGCGCGAACGTGTGACGTGGCCCTTTTCATTGATCGACATGTCACACACCAGGCACAGGCGCTCCACGTCCGGTTTCAGCGAGCACAGGCCATTGGACAAGGCTTCGGGCAGCATCGGGATGACTCGCCCGGGGAAATACACCGAAGTGGCGCGGTGCTCCGCCTCCTGGTCGAGCTCACTGCCGGGTTTCACGTAATGAGAGACATCAGCGATGGCCACCACCAGACGCCATCCATTCTTGCGGCGCTGGGCAAAAACTGCGTCATCGAAATCACGTGCATCCGCACCGTCAATCGTAACCAGGGGCAGATCGCGCAGGTCGCGCCGGCCACTGATCATCGCCTGGGTTACTTTTTCGCCGAAAGCCCCGGCCTGTTCTTCTACTCCTTCCGGCCATTCATGTGGCAGGCCGAAATTCCGGATGGCTATTTCCGTCGCCAGGCCCGGAGCACCGCTTTCTCCCAGGATTTCGATAACACGACCCACCGGTGGCTGACGTTCGCCGGGCTGCTGGACAATCTCAGCCACTACCACCTGCCCCGGGCGGGCTCCGGCAGTGTCGGGCAGCGGGATGATCACATCCTGGTTGATCCGGGGATCATCCGGGACCACCAGCGCGATGCCGCTTTCCTCTACGAAGCGGCCGACGATTTTTTCATGTGCGCGCTCCAGGATTTCCCTGATCGCGCCTTCGCGCCTGCCCCGGGCATCCACGCCGATCACGCTGGCCAACACCCGGTCCCCGTGCAGCACACTGCGCATCTGGCGGGATGAAATATAAAGATCGGAACCGCCTTCGTCGGGCATGACAAAACCATAACCGTCCTTGTGGGCGCTGATCCGGCCGGCCACCAGGTCCATTTTCGCCGGCAGACCATAAGCGTTGCGGCGATTCTTGATCAGTTGGCCATCGCGGATCATCGCCCTCAGCCGGCGCCGTAATATTTCGCGGCTGTCCGCGGACTCCACATCCAGGCGCTCAATCATATCCTGCCGTTTCAGGGGCCTGCCATGGTCCTCCAGCAAAGTGAGAATGGCCTGCCGGTCCGGGGCCTCAGCCTTTATCCTGGAGCCGCTGGATTTGTTTTTTTGATTAGTTTTCATAATGGTTTGTAAGGAATTGAATTCATTCCCGCATTGTAAATTAATCGGCCCTGACAATGGTCTTTTATATCCACATTATTGTGCGCACAAGGTTGCCAGTTTTTGATTGACACACAGCCCCTGAATCACTAAAGTACGCTCCGGTTCGCAGGTTACCCCTTACCGGCGGACCACCCCCAGGCAGAGGATTCCCCTATCCTCTGCCTTTTGCCCAGGTGGCGGAATTGGTAGACGCGCTGGCTTCAGGTGTCAGTGAGCAATAGCTCGTGGAGGTTCAAGTCCTCTCCTGGGCACCAGGTTTTTAATAACTAGAATAATGCCGGATTTACGGCAGACAAAAAAAAAGAAATCAAAGCCCCGCTTGCGGGGCTTTTTTTTATATCGCTTGAGCCGGATCAAGTGAGATGAAATTTAACTTGATCATGTGACTCCGCACAGGCGAGAATCAGCCATGACCTTTTTACAACGCCCTTAGAAACCACCAGCGGATCCCGTTAATATGTTTGAAAACCTCAATGCAGTACCCCCTGACCCGATCCTGGGTATTCTTGCAGCTTACGCAGCAGATACCAATCCCCGGAAAATAGACCTTGGAATCGGTGTTTACCGGGATGAAACCGGCAACACGCCGATGCTCAAATGCGTGGTGGAGGCAGAGAAAACCCTGATCGCAACGCAAACCACCAAGTCCTATCTTGGACCCCGGGGTGTTGTCGGATTCAATGACGCCATGGGTGAACTGATTTTCGGCCCCGACAGCGACACGATCACTCAGGGCCGGGTCCGGACCGTACAAACACCGGGCGGCACCGCCGCCCTGCGCGTCGGGGCAGACCTGATCCGGCAAGCGTGGCCGGAAGCCACACTCTGGGCCAGCGACCCGACCTGGGCCAATCACCTGGCCTTGTTCCCGGCCGCCGGCCTGCCGATGGAAAGCTATCCCTATTTCGATGAAATAAACAGCGATCTGCGCTACGACGACATGATGGCGGCCCTCAGGAACCGGGGACCCGGCGACGTCGTCCTGTTTCACGCCTGTTGCCACAATCCATGCGGAGTCAGCCCTGACCCGGCTCAATGGGAAGCGATTTCCGACCTGGCTGCCGAGCGCGGATTCACACCCATGATCGATATTGCCTACATGGGTTTCGAGCGCGGCGTTGAAGAAGACACTCTCGCCGTGCGCCTGTTTTCCGAAAAATGTCCCGAAGTCATCGTGGCCAGTTCCTGTTCAAAGAATTTTGCCGTCTACCGGGAACGTGCCGGCGCCCTTTCGATTGTCTGTGAGAACGCGCAAAAAGCAGCCGACGTGGAATCCGTGATTCACTCCCTGACGCGCAAAAGCTACTCGATGCCACCGGCTCACGGCCCCGGCATCATCGATATCATCCTGCATTCCGATGAATTGACTGAACTCTGGATCAGCGAGGTTAGCGGAATGCGCAGCCGTATTAACGGCTTGCGTAAGATCCTGTCGGAAAAAATCACAGCAAGTGGAATCAGCAAGGACTTTTCCTTCCTGGAAAGGCAGTCCGGGATGTTTTCTTTCCTGGGCCTGTCGGTTGAACAGGTAGCACGGCTGAAGAATGAATTTGCGATTTATACCGTAAATTCAGCGCGGGTGAATGTTGCTTCGTTCAATGAAAGCAACATGGACTATTTTATCGAAGCATTAGCAACGGTTTTGTAGGGGGGTGGTTTTTGCACAGCCGGGGTCAGACCACTTTTTTCATGAACGCCTTTCCGAACTTAAAAGCCTTAAAGAAAAAGTGCTCTGACCCCTTTCGAACTGGCGGAGCGGGTTGTGTTACTGACACGCTTTGTAAGAATGGGCGTTGAACTGGAATGGCGCCGCTTCGCGCTCCGGACTGAAGTTTACAGAGAGGCTGAATAGAATAGACGTCAAACCAAGCTGAAATCGCTCCGCGCTCCGGACTGGGGTCAGGTTCGAGAACCTGACCCCGG
>JAIVWI010000029.1:0-22184 GCA_048636595.1 Oceanospirillum sp.
TGGTGATTTACTCCGCCATTGACCTGGGAATTGAAATCGACTTCGGGCCTGACCAGCCCGGAGCGATCCTGCAACGCAAAGATAAAGGCTACTGGCGCGACTACCTGGTCGATGGTAAGCCGGTGGTTAATCCGTTTGATGTGGAAACGCTGCCGCCTGGGTTCTATCGGCTGGTGGAATCACCTGTCTCGACCGCCTGAGATTGATTGTGGGCGCGTTTCTTATGGTGGGCGATACTGGGCTCGAACCAGTGACCTCTGCAATGTGACTGCAGCGCTCTCCCAACTGAGCTAATCGCCCTGAACTGAATTGTTTTTTCACTGGATCTCCGCAAAGAAGCTGCGATCCAATGGTGATGCCGGGAGCGATAAGGTACTGGTTAATCCCCTGATCGTCAACCCGGATTACATTCTCCATTCCCGTCTGGCACGATGATTGGATATCATTTATGTGAATCTGGATAAAGTGGAGGGATATGACCGTTGGCGAAGTCCGTCGTTGAGGCCAGTTTAAAGCCATTGCCGGTTGTGGGTGAGCAGGAAAAGCTTAGCCGTTTGCGGCGGATGAAGCGCTTGCCGTTGCTGTTGCTGGCGCTGATGGTAATTTTGTTCCTGTTTACGCTGCATCGGCCTGAAAGCTGGGCTGGGTGGTTAAATGCATTCGCTGAAGCGGGTATGGTGGGGGCGCTGGCGGATTGGTTCGCGGTGGTTGCACTATTCCGGCACCCCCTGGGCATCCCGATTCCGCATACGGCTATTATTCCCCACCGCAAGAACGATATCGGCGAGAGCATGGCGTCTTTCGTGGCGGAGCATTTTCTCCATCCCGATGTGGTGCGGGCCAAGTTGCAATCAGTCAATCTGGCCAAAAACACTGCAATTTGGCTCCATACGCCACGCGGCCACGACCGGGTTCTTGAGCTGGGTATCAGTCTCTTTCGCTGGATGATGGGCGCTTTGCACGAAGAACGTGTGCGGCATTTCATCAGCCGCCTGGGTAGCCGGCAGTTTTCCGGGATTAATATGACCCGCTTACTGGGACGTACCCTGGACTGGCTGGTAGAGGATGGCCGCCACCAGCAGGTTTTAACCCAATCCCTCAGGTATGCACTGGTGTTGCTGCACGATAACCGTGACATCATCCGCGGAAATGTGCAGCGGGAGAGCCCCTGGTGGCTGCCTGGTTTTGTAGATGACCGGATCGTCGTGCAGATGCTGGACCGGATCGAGACCCTGCTGCTCGAGATGTCACTGGATCCGGACCATCCGATGCGTGGTGATTTCAATGACTGGATGTTGCGCTGGTCTCATGATCTGCAAAACTCCTCACAATACCAGCGTTGGGGAGAGCAACTGAAGCGGGAATTGCTGGACAATGAAGACTTGCAGGAGTACTTGTTTCGCCTCTGGACCGACCTGGTATCCGGTCTTGAGAAGGATCTCGAAGACCCCGAATCAATGATCCGGCAGCAGTTAAGCCAGTTGCTGACCGGGCTGGCTGAAGAAATGGAACAGGACGAAGATATGCAGTCCTGGGTAAACGGCTGGTTGGTGGAATCCGCAGTTTCCGTAGTGGACGAGAACCGCCGTGCGATCGCCAGCCTGATCAGTGACACGGTCAGGAGCTGGAATGCGGCTGACACCTCTTACCGGGTGGAACTGGCCATAGGCCATGACTTGCAGTTTATCCGGCTAAACGGGACTTTGGTTGGGGGCCTGGTAGGCCTGGTGATTCACGCAGTTAAAATGTTGTGACGTGGTGTGATTGCCCGCGACCTCTTACATGGGTTCGAAGCGATTTTCGAAGCGGTTCTTTCGAACATGGGCAGGATCCCAGACCTTACCGTTCATCGTTATGTAGACACCCGGCGGCAAGGTTTGTGCTGCGCCTACCGCGCAGCCAATGTTGAAAATTGCATCGGAATCCCTGAAACGGGCAGGGTTGAGCGCACCGGTGAGCACGATGGTCTTGTCCGGCACGTTTTGCAGGACGGTGGCCGTCTCCACCATTGAGTCTGTGCCATGGGTGATCAGAATATGGCGGATTTTGGATGCAGAGACCACATCGAGGATGAGTTGCCTGTCCTTGTCCTCCATGTGCAGGCTGTCTTTGCGCATCAGGGAACTGACTTCGAATTCAAAAGCGACGTGCATGGCATGCAGAATCTGGCTGATCTGCGGCTCACCAATCTGATAATCACTCTTGTCGTCAAAGTAGATTTTGTCGATGGTTCCGCCGGTGGTAATGATGAGTAATTTTGAGATCATGAGTTTCCTGAAACAGCGGTACGGGTGCAAAAAATTGTTAATTGGCGCCCTGGCTTATTTTCGCTGAGGCGAGCATCGCGTAGTATAGCGAAATCCAGTCCCTATTTTTCATCAGTAAAAACGGTAAAAATTGCGCGTGAGCCAGGCCATTATCAAAATTGAACACAATGGTGGTTATAAAAACTACCTGGCGGGCCTGCTGGTGCTGTTGTTGTCCTTCGGAGTTTTAGCCCAGGAGGAAACACTTGATGCAGGCCCGGTTGAGGAGCCCAGCGTTCTGTTTGGGGAGTTGCCTGGGATGGAGCATCTCGCGGCGTCCCTTTCCCTTGAAGCCACGCGCCTGGAAACACTGTTGACCATGGTCTTGCTTGACCACCTGCTGGAAGACCCTGCTGCCCCGGGGCAGATAGAAACCCGTTGGCAGGATGATCGTGCCTGGCTGGATCGGCTTGCCGCACGCTTTCCCGTGTTACCCGTGCGCAGTTCCGCGATGGATCCTGCTTCCTGGTTTGTACTGCTGGAGCTGGATCAGCACCAGATTATCCCTACGTCCCTGGTGTCACCGCAGGGTCCGGACACAACAGTCCTGATTCGGCAGTTATTCGACCGGGGCGATGAACGGCTGGCTGCCTCCTTGTTGCCTGAAGTGCTCATGCGCATGGAATCACGGTCAAATCGCACGTGGCAGCGTCTGCTGCTCAAGGCGGCAGTAGATGATGACTGGCTGGCCCTGGCGGTTCGGATTGACGCTGACCTGGCTAAATCCTGGGTGTTGGTGGAACTTTCGCCTGCCGGGGAAGAGGAAAGCGGTGATCCCATCAGGCAGGCGCTGGAGAGTTTCCAGGCCCTGGTTGCATCAGTCATGTATGCCGGAGCTCCGGATAAGCTGCGCTTGCAGCGCTTACGCTACACGCTACTCAAGGCGATTCCGGAAATGGATGACGCCAGGGCCACGGAGGCCGCTCAATTGCTGCGCCTGGCGACTGCCGTGGATGGCCTGCATGAAAACAAGTATCTGTCGTTTGCCGAAACTTTGCTATGGGTAGTAATGGAAATGCTGCTGGCTGAGAACACGCTCGTTGCAATAAATCCAGCGCCGGAATCAGATGCAGCGACAGAATTAGATGCAGTGCTGGAATCAGATATAGTAGTGGAATCAGATTCAATTCCAGAAACTGAACCAGAAAACGGGGCAGAGGCAATTGAAACCGCACAGGACGTGGTGGCTGTTGCCGAATTTCCGCAAGTACTGGCGGAACTGATACCACAGCTTTCAAATACCTTCGCCAGGAGTTTTTCGGATACAGATCCGCGCATCAACGCGATCCTGGCCGCTGCATTTGATATTGTCCAGAACCTGCAGATTGGTTCGCTCAATGCTGTAAAAAAGACTTATTTATACCGGGAACTGGCCGATGCCGTAGCACAGTTGGTGCTGATGATCCCCGACATGAATTTCTATTTTGATCAACCGGTCAGAAAACGGATTACCGAGGAAATCAATATTTGTACCAGCATAGTGGCGGCCGCCGTTCCGGAGGGCGAAACTTCTTTGAGCCGCAAGCAGTTTGATCGCTGCCTTGAAAGCCTGGTAGACCTGTCGGAAAACATGGTGCGAAGGGCTGAACTGGCTGGCGATCCCGATGGCCCGTTTGGTGCGGACCAGTTGCGGCGAGAGCTCCAGTTGACCCCGTGGCAGCGTATCAACTACGCGCTGGGATATCTGCATGAGCGATTTGCTACTGACTGCCAGTTTCCTGAAGAGCCCCTGGCCAATCCGCTGGAGTGGGCTGTGCTGGCGACGTCGCTGGCCTGGTTTGCGGAACAGTCACCGGTTTACTTCCAGACGCCCGCCAACGAAGCCCTGGTGGTGCGCATGCGGCAACAGGGCATGGAACTGTTGCAAGCCATGGAACAGCAGGCCAATTGTTTCAGCAGTGCCGGCAAGGGAATCAATGATCCGCTCAGGCGGAGCCTGTTTGGCTATCGCCGGGCCCTGGAGGCCCTGGCGGTGAGTATCAACGAAGCTGAACTGGTTTTCCGGCAGGAAAGGCTTGCTCCGGGTGCTGATATTGTCCTAAGCGGGGATGCGTACCAGGAAACAGCCTATCGGACCGAAGGACTGATGATTGGTCCCTGCGAGGCCGGCCGGGTGTGTGAAATGAATGGCGAACTTGAATCCACGCGCGCCCTGATTGGCCTGTTTCCGGACCATTACCTGGTTGCGGACCAGGCGGGTCTCGGGAAAATCGAGATCTGCTACGACAACATGAGTTGGGTGCAACGCCGTTCCGAGCCCATTCGGCCGGACGATCCAAACGTGGCTGATTATTTCGGTCGATTGAGTTTCGACCTGATTGGCCGGTACGTCGAAGATGGTGTGACGACAACTATTTTTGGCTCGAATTTTATCAGTCCTGATGAGTACCATTACCTGTTTGCTGCGGCCAGTGATGAAGTGCTCAATGATAGTTGTCCAGCCGAGTGGATCGGCAGCAAAATCGTGACGAAGCTGAACAGTGATCACAACTTCAGGATCGTACCTGATCGCTTGACCTACCTGGCCAGCGCCAGGAGCCTGCCGTCACAGATCATTAACTCCAACTGGAGCCGCGGCGCGGAGTGGCGAGACTGGTTCGTTACCGGTCTGGGGGTGACGCCAATTGAATATCGCAGGGATGAAAGGGTTTCTGAACGCATCAATCAGCGCCTGAAAACGCTTTACCAGGCGGAGCAGGCGATGTTGTACAACGCCTTGTTGAGGCGGCCTTCAAGGACCGGCACTGACTTAACCGTTTCCCTTTATGAACAGATGATCGACGTGGATACCGCCAAGACGCTGGTGCGTTTTCACATGAGCCTGTTTTATCCGGATTTACTAATGGATTCAGATCAGATCCGCGGCTTCCTTGAAGGTACTGGCGCCCTGGTAGACGGGGCCGTGCTGAGGAGATTCAAAGAAAGCAATGTGCCGGTCGAATCCATCAATGACATTGCTGTATTACGCCTGACAGAATTCAATGACCAGTGGATTCGCCAATCAAAGCCCATGCGCAGATCCGGTTCCGTTGCCTTGAGTGTGGCGCATGCCATAACCCGGCTGAATGCACTTTACCAGGCGTTTTTTGCCCTGCCGGCCAGCCCGGCCGAAAATGACGAACTGATCCCTGTTTCTGTACGAGAGTAGCGGTCGGCCGCGAGCGAGCTCTTACATTAGCGGCGCTCGCTGCTGAATCGAAGCATGCTGTAAATGCAAAATGTTACCAGTGCAGTTTGCAATAGTGCGGGCAGCCGCTGTGGCGGGTTACTCCACGCCTCCATGATGCCAACGACGAGATAAAACACCAGCAGGTACCCTCCCCATGTCATGCTGCGAATGTTGCCCTTGAGAACGCCTTTGAGTGGAAGCAGCAAGGGTACGGTGGCTACCAGGGCGAGCCACCAGGATTCAGCGCCAAGGGGTGATGGCAAAAGGGCGTGCCATACCGGTTGCAGGAAAAGCAGGGCGAGATACGCCAGTGCGACTCCCGCGTGGTGAAAGCTGATGAAACTAACCCGCATCTTCAGAACTTAACTGCAGGGCCAGCCGGGCAACCCTTCTACCCAGCGCGCGGCTCAGGCTGATTTCATCCGCGTCGAGTTCGCGTTCGCCTTCCCAGGCGGCGAAGTGACTCGCTCCATACGGTGTGCCGCCACCACGTGTCCTGATCAGGGCGGCTTCGCTGTAAGGCAGCCCAACCAGAAACATGCCGTGGTGGAACAACGGCAACATCATACTCAGCAAGGTAGTTTCCTGACCACCATGCAGGCTGGCGGTTGAGGTGAACACTGCGGCCGGCTTGCCTTCGAGAGTGCCTGAATACCATTCCGCTGCAGTGCCGTCGATGAAGTACTTCAGGGCTGCGGACATGTTTCCGAATCGCGTGGGGCTCCCCAGGATCAAGCCCCCGCATTGGTGGAGGTCTTCCTTCCTGGCATAGGGTGGGCCGGTTTCCGGTACCGGTGGGCTATTTTGTTCCAGGCCGGCGCTGACCGGCGGAACCGTACGGACCCGCGCGACCGCACCGTCTATTTCTTCCACACCCCGAGCAATGTGCCGCGCCATTTCTGCGGTGTGACCATGCAGGCTGTAGTAAAGAACCAGGATATCCATTCAGAGAATATCCAGCACCGATTCCGGCGGCCTGCCCATGGCGGCACGGTCGCCGGCCAGGACGATCGGCCGCTGGATCAGCCTTGGAGTCGCGACCATGGCAGTGATCAGTTCATCATCGGTCAGGGATTCATCATCCAGGCCCTGTTGCCTGAACTCCGCTTCACCCGTGCGCATCAGTTCCCGCGGGCTCATGCCCAGCTTATCCAGGATAATGCGCAGTTCACCGGCGTCAGGCGGTGACTCGAGGTAAAGTACAATTTCAGGTTCAATGCCCTGTTCCTGCAGTAATGTAAGTGTTGCCCTGGACTTGGAGCAGCGCGGATTATGAAAGATTCTGATGGTCATGACTGTTCTCTTGGTTAGAATGGTGATTGTAGAGTGAATTTAAACATTTTATGCAGAGAATCAGTCCCGGTAAACCATTGATGAATGATGAAACAGAACATGGCCTTGATCTGAAGGCAACCGGCATTCGGGCCAAACACCTTGCCAATTATGTCTGGAAACACTTCCAGGAAGATCGTTGCCTGGAAGAAGCGGCTTCGCTCAGTTACACCAGCCTGCTGGCCATGGTGCCTTTACTGGCTGTGATTTTTGGCGTGGTTGCGGCATTCCCGGTTTTCGGCGATGTTTCCGAAAAGCTGAAAGCATTCATTTTTGCCAATTTTCTACCCGCGACAGGTGAGCAGATCGAGCCTTACATCAATACCTTCCTGGATAGCGTCAGCAGCCTGACGCTGCCAGGCACCGTATTCCTGATCATCACGGCCTTGCTGCTGATGTTTCGCATCGAAGTGGCTTTTAACCGCATCTGGCGAGTCGACCGGGCACGTACGCTGCTTAACCGCATCGTGATGTACTGGGCCGTGCTGACCCTGGCTCCGATCCTGACCGGTGCGGCCGTTGCACTCAGTGCACAGAAAGTTTTGTCAACGCTGGGGATTGAGGAAGGCCTGGCTCCCGGGTGGTCTCACCTGGGTATTTTCTTCCTGTCGTGGATGGTTTTCACCATGTTCTTTGTGCTGGTGCCAAACCGCAGGGTGCCGTTCCGTGACGCCGTTGTGGGTGCATTCCTCAGCGCGGTCCTGTTTGACGTGGCCAAACTGGGATTTGTAACCTACGTGAGCAACACGAATTACAGCGTCATCTACGGCGCATTGGCAACCATTCCGATTTTCCTTTTCTGGCTGTACATTGTCTGGGCCCTGATCCTGTTCGGTGCTTCGCTTGCAGCGTCGTTAACGACTTTTTCGGACAAGATCAGCTCAGAAGGCGACTGGCCCGACAAATGGGCTTTCCAGCTGTCTTACCGCCTGGTGGGGCACCTGTGGAGCGCCCAGCGCAAGGGCGAATCGCTTCCCATAAAAGATTTGATGGCGCTTGAGGAACGGGCCAGCGAACAGCAGATCCTGCAGTTGATGCAGCAATTGCTGACGGCCCGCATCGTGACGCTAAGTCATGAGGAGCGCTGGATCCTGGCAAGGGATCTTGAAGAAGTGACGCTGGGCGCCCTTTATCACAGTGGAAACTACTACCTGCCCCTGGCGGAGGAAGAAGGGTTGCCTGTTGATTACCAATGGGACCGCAGCTTTATCGCGGCCCTGGCCACCATCCACGACAAGGGTGAAGTCGTACTCAACCGTTCCCTGAGGGACATGTACGTGGAAAATGAAAGCGTGAATCTGAAGGAGAACACAGAATATGTGCAATAAAAACCGTAACCTGGGGAAATGGCTGACCGTATTGCTGATGTGGGTAACTCTTTCCGCCGGTGCCGCTTATGAAACTGATGAACCGGTTGATTTCACCCTGCCACGATTGGGCGGGGGTGAGGTTGCGCTGAGCGACTACCTTGGTGGCTGGGTAGTGGTGAATTACTGGGCGACCTGGTGCGCCCCCTGCCGCAAGGAGATGCCGGAACTGTCACAATTGCATGATGAGAGGGATGACATCACCGTGCTGGGCCTCGCATTCGAAGATACGGATGATGAGGCTTTCGAGACTTTTCTGACAGAGTTTCACGCCAGCTACCCCATTTTACGGGTTGATGTTTACCAGCCCCCCGAACCGTTTGGTGCACCCAAAGTACTACCCACGACATTTATTCTGGACACTAAGGGCAGGGTAGTGAAGTCCTTCCTGGGACCCGTGACCCGCGAAGCAATTGAACGGTTTGTCGAATCAGCCGGCAGTGACGGGGAGAGTGCTGACCCATGAGCCAGGCCTGCCGGCGTTTCCTGGTTTCCGGGAAGGTGCAGGGGGTCTGGTTTCGCGAGTCTACCCGCCGTGAGGCCGTAAGGCTTGGTTTAAACGGCAGTGCATCCAACCTTCCAGATGGAAGGGTCGAAGTGGTTGCGGTTGGTTCTGCAAAAGATATCGATCAACTTTCAGTATGGTTGCGGCACGGACCTGCAATGGCGCGCGTGGATAAAGTAGTTGAGGAAACCATCGACGACCCCGGTCTGTCCGGGTTTACAATCAGGTAGAGCCCGCTTGCTGTAAGAGGTCGCTTGCGGCCGAATTGTAAGAGATCGCTAAAGGACGATTATTCCAGAGCCTGTCGGCCGCAAGCGACCTCTTACAGAGCCTGTCGGCCGCAAGCGACCTCTTACAAGGCCTTTTTTACTGGTGCGAAAGAGCGGCGGTGAATGGGGCAGGGGCCGTAGCGGACGAGTCGCGCCAGGTGGTCTGCGGTAGGATAGCCCTTGTGCCGGTCGAAACCGTAATCCGGATAATCGATATGTAGTTTTTTCATCAGCCGGTCACGGGTCACCTTGGCCAGGATGGATGCGGCCGAAATCGCCGGTTCCAGGCTGTCACCCCGCACGATAGTGCGCACGATGCAATTCAGGTCAGGGGCCTGGTTGCCGTCAATCAGTGCCAGTGATGGTGGCGGAACCAGTTGTTCGACGGCTTGTTTCATACCCAGCAGCGTGGCTTGCAGGATATTGATGCGATCAATTTCAGCCGCATCGATTTCGATCACGGTCCATGCCAGGCATTGTTCCATGATTAAGGCAAAAAGTTCCTCGCGGCGCTTTTCATTGAGCTTTTTTGAGTCATCCAGCCCGTCAATCGGCCGGTCGGGGTTGAGCACCACCGCGGCGACAACCACCGGCCCGGCCAGTGGCCCACGGCCCGCCTCGTCAACACCGGCTACGATCATTGTATTAAAGCAGCCACGGCTTCCGCGGCACGGGCGCTCGCGTCACAACGCAGTCGTTCGTGCAGTTCTGAGAAACGTTTTTGCAAGGCCTGGCGCCGAGGGGCGTCTTCAAGCCATTTCAGTACTTCTCCCGCCAAGCGCGGGCCACTGGCATCATCCTGCAGTAACTCAGGAACCAGGGCTTCTCCGGCCAGGATATTGGGTAGCGAAAAAAACCTGGTCTGTACCAGTTTCAGAGATTTGGCCAATCGGTAGGTTGAGGGCGCCAGGCGATAGCCGACCACCATGGGGCGGTTGATCAGCATGGTCTCCAGGGTGGCTGTGCCCGAAGCAACCATCACGACATCCGCTGCGGCAATTACGCTGCGAGGGTCTCCATCCACCAGTTGTATATTCTGCATGGCCAGGCTTTCCATTGTGCTTTCGAACTGTGTCCTGACTCTGGAATTAGCCATTGCCGCTGAGAAGTGAATTCCGGGAATCTGCTGTGCAAGGATCCGGGCTGCCTCGATCATGGGTTCGGCCAGTTTTGAAACTTCACCGGTGCGGCTTCCGGGCAGCAGGGCAATGTGAATACCCTTTGTGTTCATACCCAGGCGTAGCCTTGCAGTTTCCGGGTCATAAACGGCAGAAATCTGGTCCGCCATCGGGTGGCCAACATAAACAGCCGATACACCGTGACCCTGGTAAAAATCAGGCTCAAAGGGAAACAGGCATAGCACCAGGTCAGCGGCGCGGGCGATTTTCTTCACACGTTTTTCGCGCCAGGCCCATACCGTCGGGCTAACGTAATGGACCGTGCGAATGCCTTTACGTCTGAGTGCCGTTTCCAGGCCCAGGTTGAAATCGGGTGCATCTATTCCGATAAACACGTCGGGCCTGAGTGCGAGCAGTCGTTGGCGAAGCTTCCGGCGGATTTTGTACAAGCGGGGGAAATGGGAAAGGACTTCGAACAGGCCAAATACTGCCAGTTCTTCGCTATCCCACCAGTTATCCATACCGGCAGAGTGCATGCGTTCTCCGCCGATGCCAACAAATACAGCAGCAGGGTGGTGCTTGCGGAGTTCTTGGATCAGCGCCGCACCCAATTGATCGCCCGAAGCTTCCCCTGCGACCAGGGCTATGGTTGGCTTTCGGGTGTTCCCAGAGTTCATGCTTATTTAGCGAACGATGCTTTTTTCCGTGGTGTCCAGGAATTCCACCCATGGTTTTATTTCTTCGTGCTCACTGGCCATTTCCGCCAGTTGCTGCCTGGCTTCCTCCAGTGGCAGGCCCGACCGATAGAGTATGCGGTACGCTTTGCGGACCTGCTGAATCTGTTCCGGTGAAAAACCACGGCGTTTCAGTCCTTCTACGTTGACGCCTTTGGCCCTCGCTTTTTCTCCTGAGATAGTCACGTAGGGGGGAATGCTCTGGTTCACATGGCTGGCGAATGAAGTGAAGCTGTGCTCGCCCACGATACAAAACTGGTGGATCAGTGAGTAGCCGGACAGGATGGCCCAGTTACCCACGGTCACGTGTCCCGCCAGGGACGCATTGTTAGCCATAATGATATTGTCGCCCAGCTGGCAATCATGAGCGATATGAACGCAGGCCATGATCCAGTTGTCATTGCCGATGACAGTTTTGCCGCCACCCTGGGCGGATCCCCGGCTGAAAGTGCAAAGTTCGCGGATGGTATTGTTGTCGCCGATGATCAACTCGGTATCTTCGCCAGCATATTTTTTGTCCTGGGGCTCTTCGCCAATGGACGCAAACTGGAATATGCGGGTATTCATGCCGAGGGTAGTGCGGCCGGTGAGTACGACGTGTGGCCCAATCAAGCTACCAGGACCGATCGTTACCTTTGGACCGACAATACTGAAAGCGCCAATTTCCACGTCATCTGCAATTTGCGCCGAAGGGTCGACCAGCGCTGTTGCGTGGATCCTGTTCATGCACTCTTCCCGGCACAAAGAAGTTCGCAGCTTGCCACACGCTGGCCATCGACCAAGGCCTGGCATTCGTACTTACCCATATTGCGCATGATCCGTTTTTGTATAACATCCAGGATTACCTGGTCGCCGGGAACAACGACCTGGGTGAACCTGGCTTTGTCTACCTTGACCAGGTAATACAATTCCCCTTTTTCACCCTTGGTTTCAGCAGCCAGGTGCGCCAGCATACCGGCTGCCTGGGCCATGGCCTCAATGATCAACACGCCAGGCATTACCGGGTTATTTGGAAAGTGGCCCTGAAAAAATGGCTCATTGATGGTCACATTCTTGAGGCCGGTGAGCCTTTTTTGAGGTTCCATTTCGAGTGAAAGTATCCTGTCAATTAACAAAAACGGATACCGGTGCGGCAGGAATTCGAGAATCCTGGCGATCTCCACGGGGCCGGGCAACAGTTGATTATTCATTGTTAGAGGGCTTTTCCTTTGTTATTCGAGTTTCATGATTCGCCGGGCAACCAGGCGCAAATCGAGAGGCGACGCCATGTGGGCATACGCCGGGTTTGAGTCGGCTGCGGGTACATAATAATTGAGACAGCTTGCAAGTGCTGCTTCCCCCGGCATGATTTCCGGAACTGGATTCAGGGTGTAGCCAGTTCCAGCTGGTCGGCGGCAAATTCGACTTCCAGTTGTTCCAATATCAGGTCGGTAATGTTCAGGTCAGGGCTGGCATAGACCACGGGGCTGGAGATGATCAGGTCAAAGCCGTTTCTCCGTGCGATCTCCTGAACAGCTACATTGATTTGGTCTTCCAGTCGCTGGACTTCTTCAGTCCGGCGGAAAGACAGTTCATCACGCAAGTCCTCTTTGCGCCGGCTGATATTGCGGTGCAGTTCCCGCAGTTCACGTTCCAGCGCAAGTCTATTATCTGATGACAGGTCTGCCTGTACCAGTCTGGTCTCCAGTGTTCCGGCCCTGAATTCGTCCATCTCGATGGCATCATTCCGGGCGCGGAACTCTTTATCCAGGGTAGCTCTGCCTGCAACCACCTGTGGAGCGTTATCCAACACTTGCTTCATGTCCACGTAAGCGATCCGCAATTGCTGCGCACCGACGGTCGCGGCAAACAAAAGACCGAAGACAAGAACACAAGTTGTTCGCACAGAACTCCGCATACTCCGTATTGTACACCTAACAGGGTGAAATCACGAAGGTTTATGGACTGACGAGAACCTGTTAACAGGCCTTGTCAGGCCTGTGATGATTTGTATCAGAAAGTTGTGCCGAAGGAAAATTGCAGGTCTTCGGTGCGATCGCCCGGTTGATCGTTGAACGGGAAGGCATAGCTGATGACGATCGGGCCGATGGGAGCTTCCCAGGTTAATGACAGGCCAAATGAACTTCGCAGCTTTTTGACATCGAAGGCGCTTATGTTTTCGTAGACGTAACCGGTATCTATAAACAACGCGATGCGGGTACCGCTCTGTCCGCCCGCGAAGGGTGTCGGGAAAGCCAGTTCGGCGCCGCCCGTGGTCTTGAAGTCACCACCCACTGAGCGGCAGAACCGGTCTTTTGGCCCCAGGGTATTGTCATCGTAGCCACGCAGGTCGCGTACGCCACCACTGTAGAAATGTTCGTAGAACGGCAGGCCGGTATCCAGGGCGATCACATCGGACGGGTCACAGGTCCCTATGGGAGGCAAATCGGTGTCAACAGGCGTGGCAAGGGAGGTTTTGTCATAGCTGTCGTAGGAATCGCCGTAACCCAGGTTGGCCCGGAGAGAAAACACCAGCCCACGCCAGATCGGCCAGTATTTTGCGCCGCGGTAGAAGATTTTATAGTACTGGCGGGAACTGCCCGGGAGCGCCGCCTGGAAGGTCAATGACTGCGCAGATCCGCGTGTAGGATTGAGAAAATGGTTGCGGCTGTCACGCGTCCAGCTGACGGACCAGTCAAATACATCAAATTGCCGTTCATTATCAGAAATAATACCGTCGCCATTGTGATCGAGGGATTGTGACAGCGGGTCACCCGGCGTGGGCGCCAGGCCAAATTCCAGGCATATGTTCGGATCTTCCGGGTCGACCTCGATGCAGGTGAACGAGCCGATATTGAGCTGTGAATTGCGGAATCCCAGTCCGGATCTCAGGTAATCGACCTCGGTGACCGGAATGCCAAAATTCATGCCCAGAGCCCATTCACTGCTGGTAAATGTCGAGATATTAGCCTGGCCCTGGTCAAATTCCTGGTAGCGGGCATAAAAACCGCGGCTGACACCGTCGTCCTTCCAGTACGGATTATCGTAGGAAAGGTTCAGGCTTTTGATGATTTTGCTGTATGAAATTCCCAGCCCCAGCCGCTTGCCGCTACCGATGAAATTGTCCTGCTGGATACTGAGCGAGGCAATCAGGCCCTGTACTTGTGAAAACCCCAGGCCGACGGTGAAGCTGCCGGCCGGGCGTTCAATCACGGTGACGATGATATCTACCTGGTCATCCGTTCCCGGTACCGCCGGGGTCTCTATCTGTACGGTTTCAAAATAAGTCAGGCGCTGCATGCGGACCCTGGAACGGTCGATGGCCGCCTGTGAAAACCAGGCGCCTTCCAACTGGCGCATTTCCCGTCGCATGACCTCATCCTTGGTCTTCGAGTTACCCGTGAATTGAATTCGCCGGATGTACACCCGTTTACCCGGATCGACAAAGAAATTGATCGATACCAGGCGGTTATCACGATCGACGTCGGTAATTGGGTTGACGTTGGCGAACGCGTAACCGATGTTGGACAGGATCCCGGTAATATTCTCCACGCTCTGCTCAACTTTCTTGCGCGAGAAAATTTCCGCAGGCTGGACGACAATCAGGCGGCGCAGCGTGCCTTCATCTATGACCAGGTCGCCGGTAATCTGCACCTCGTCCACGCTGTAGACTTCACCTTCGACCACGTTGGCGGTGATGTAGATGTTTTCCTTGTCCGGGCCAATGGATACCTGGCTGGACTCCACGCTGAAATCAACGTAGCCGCGGTCGAGATAAAAAGAACGCAGCTTTTCAATGTCACCGGACAATTTTTCCCGCGAATACTGGCCTTCCTTGGACCAGAATTTCCAGCGCGGCTTGATACCGGACTCGAAATCTTTCTTGATTTCCTTGTCCTCGAATGTTTCGTTGCCAACAATATTGATGTGACGGATTTCCGCAACGTCACCCTCATCGATCACGATGGAAATGCGGACGCGGTTTCTCTCAAGTTCCGTCACACGCGAATCGACACTGACGGCATAGCGCCCCTGGCTGAAATACTGTTTGACCAATTCCTGCTGGAGACGGTCGAGCACCAGACGGTCGAACACCTCACCTTCGGAAAGGCCGATATCGAAGAGGACACGGAGCAGATCTTCATCCTTGATCGCCTTGTTGCCCGTGATTGCTACCCTGGCGATGGCAGGACGTTCCGTGACCGTGATGACCAGGATGGTTCCTTCACGGCCCAATTCGATGTCACGGAAAAAGCCCGTTCGATAGAGTTCGCGGATGGCGGAACGGGCATTGGCCGGCGTCAGCCGGTCACCGGCATCCAGGGGCAGGTAGTTGTAAACCGTGCCTTCTGAAATACGTTGCAAGCCTTCGACGCGAATATCGGAAATGACAAAAGGGTCAGCTGCCAGTGCCGTGTTTGCCCATAACAGACAGCCCAGTGACAGAGTGAGCCCGCAAATTGCATGAGTTCCACTGAGCTTTATCCTGCGCAATATGAAGGCTAATATTCTTATCATTGAGACAGATCCGTTACGGCTCATATCCGGAAATTTTCCGCTACGGGAGTCTATCCGACCAGCCGTAAAATATCGTTAACAAACGCAAGGCTCATCAGTCCTGCGAGAGCAATCAGCCCAAAATATTGACCCGCTATCTGAGCTTGCTCGGACAGCGGGCTTCCTTTGACCAATTCTATCAGGTAATAAAGCAGATGACCGCCGTCGAGTACCGGAATCGGCAATAAATTCAATATCCCGAGGCTGAGACTGATCGCCCCAAGGAAAAAAAGGAAGTTCGATAGACCCAGGCTGGCTGAGATATTGGCGAACCGTGCGATACTGATAGGGCCCGACAGGCTTTTCGCCGAGGCTTTCCCGGTAACCATTCGCGCCAGGAGGCCGAAGGTTGATTCCGTCATCCTCCAGGTTTCTTTGACTGCAGCAACCAGGCCGTCCACGGGGCCATATTTTAAAACTATGGCGGTCCGCTCCAGGGTTTCCCTTTGCTCTGCGCTGATCTCCACATTGCTGATTCCAAGCAACAGGCGGCTGGAAAATATCCCGGTTTTGTCCTTGCGCGGCAGGACTTCCAGCTTCAGCAATTCACCGTTCCGTTCGATGGTGACGGCAAGGGGTTGGTTTTCCTCGCCATGGGTTTGCACCAGGTGACCAATCCAGGACCAGCTTTCGACGTTTTCTCCACCGATGCTGACGATGCGGTCTCCGCTGCGCATGCCTGCCCGCCGGGCGGGACTATCGTGCGTGACTTCCCCGGCAACTGGCGGAATATCGAGCCGCCAGGGTTCCAGCCCGATGGCTTCCAGTGTGTGTTCTTCGTTGAAGTCAGGGCCGAGATTTTTAAGGTCCAGCAGGTGTTCAGACTGGTGTCCCTTCGAGTCCTGTACGGTCACGCTGACTTCATCCCGGTCGATGGCGTAGGTGACCAGGCCCAGCAACGCGTGTGACCAGGTCCTGGTGCTTTGCTGGTCAACGAAGATGATCTCATCAAGGGGCTGAATCCCCGCATCGGCTGCAATGCCGCTGACGGCGCCGATTACCGGTCGTGATTCCGGAATTCCCAGCACGAACATCATCCAGAACGCCAGTACTGCAAAGATCAGGTTGAATACAGGACCGGCAGCGACAATGGCAATCCGGGTCCAGACCGGCTTGCGATTGAATGCCTTGTCGAGGTCTTCCTCGGCAACTTCGCCTTCACGCTCGTCCACCATCTTGACGTAGCCGCCCAGTGGGATGGCTGCAATGATGTACTCGGTATTGCCTTTCCCGCGGCGTGACCAGAGCGGCCTGCCAAATCCGACAGAGAATTTCAGTACACCGACCCCCAGTTTCCGGGCTACCCAGAAATGACCAAATTCATGGAAGGTGATGAGTACCCCGAGCGTGACCAGCAGCCACCAGATTGAACCAATAATTTCACTCATGATATCTGTTTCACCAATTCCAGGGCCCGGGTGCGGGCCAGCTTGTCTTGCATCAGTATATCGTCCAGATCGTAAATACCTGACACCTCCAGATTCTGCATCACTTCGCCCACCAGCGAGGGTATCGCGTTGAAAGTGATCCTTTCTTCAAGGAAAGCTTCGACCGCGACTTCGTTCGCAGCGTTCAATATAACCGGAGCGTTCTCACCCGCACGCATGGCTTCGAAGGCGAGTCCCAGGCAGGGAAAACGTTCCAGGTCCGGCTGCCTGAATGACAAGTCGCCCTCCTGTGCAAGATTGAGCCGTTCCGCGCCTGATTCAATCCGTTGGGGCCAGGCCAGGGCATGTGCAATGGGCGTTCGCATATCCGGTGCGCCCAGTTGCGCCAGCACCGAACCATCGCGGTATGCCACCATGGAGTGCACAATGCTCTGGGGGTGGATCAATACTTCCAGTTGATCCGGTTCGGCGTTAAACAGCCAACGTGCTTCGATCACTTCGAGCCCCTTGTTCATCAAGGTAGCGGAGTCTACCGAAATTTTCCGGCCCATGTCCCAGTTCGGGTGTTTACAGGCCTGGGCCGGCGTGACCTGGCTCAGTTGCTCCGCCGGCATGTCCAGGAAAGGTCCGCCGGATGCCGTGAGGATTATCCGCTCTACACCGACTTGTTCCAGACCTTGTTCAAAGCCCGCGGGCAGGGCCTGGAAAATGGCATTGTGCTCGGAGTCTACCGGCAGGATCCGGGCCCCGTTGTGGTGAGCCGTTTGCACAAAGAATTCACCTGCTATGACCAGGGATTCCTTGTTGGCCAGCAGGATTTTTTTTCCGGTTTCGGCTGCCCGTAAGGTTGATTTCAGGCCGGCGGCCCCGACAATGGCCGCCATCACAATGTCAACTTCCGGCAGGCCCGCAGCCGCCACCAGGCCGGCTTCGCCGGACATCACCGCCGCATCGCTGCCAAGTGCTTTCAATGCACTGTACAACTCATTTTCAAGTGCGGGATCCGCGATTACGGCCAACTCCGCGTTGAAGCGGGCGCATTGTTCCGCGAGACGCTGGGTATTGCGGTTTGCAGTCAGGGCGATCACACGGTAAGAGCCGGGATTACGGCTGATGACGTCCAGCGTACTTACCCCCACGGAACCGGTGGCTCCAAGAACGGTCACGGACTTAATTTTCATGAGCCAAGAATCCAAATGCCCAGCGCAAAAAAGGGCGCACCCGCCAGCAGGCTGTCAAAGCGGTCAAGTACGCCACCGTGGCCTGGAAAAATCTTTCCACAGTCCTTGATGTTCGCGGTTCGCTTGTGAATGCTGATGAACAGGTCACCCCCTACTGAAGTCAGCACTGTGACGGCGACAAGAATGACCAGGGGTCCAGCCGCCAACCCCAGGCCGGGAGTGTAATGGTTAAGCAACAGGGCGGTGATGCCGGCCAGGATGATGCCTCCGATAACACCCGCCCAGGTCTTTTTCGGACTGATTACGGGAGCCAGTTTTTTGCGGCCGAATTGTCGGCCGCTGAAATAGGCGCCGACGTCTCCAGCCCAGATGATGATCAGCAGCAGCAGGATCAGAACCTCCCCGTGAGCCTGATCCCGCAGCAAGGCCAGGGAAAAGGTGCAGATCGTGATGCTCGCCAGGGCCGATGCAAAGCTGACTGCCTGGAATGAAAGATCAGGCGCCTGGTCTGCACGATAAAGGGCGAGCCGCAGGAACATCAGGCACCAGAAAAAACAGCCAGCCAACAGGATGGTGAAGGCGTGTCCGGTCACGATTGGCCAGTAAAGAAACAGCAGGGCCATGATAAAGGTTTGCAGTGCAAGCAGGCCCAGGCCCGGCGCCATTTGCAGTCCCGCCAACCGGCGGAACTCCCAGGTTCCGATCAGCATTAGCAGGACTATGACCAGCCTGAATACCCAGGCTGGAGCCAGGAATATCATCGCAATGCCGGCCGGCGCCAACACCACGGCAGTCAGAATTCGAGTCCTAAGCAATGATCAAGCGCCTCAAGCGGTGGGGCCTGAGGCCGGTTGGCGGAAAATGCGGTTTGACTTCCTTAGCTGCTCACTGGTCAGGCCGAAACGCCTCTCCCTCGACTGGTAGGCGGCGATGGCTTCATCCAGGCACTCCGGTCCGAAATCCGGCCAGAGGGTGGGAGTGAAATGCAGTTCGGTATAAGCGGACTGCCACAGAAGGAAATTGCTGATACGCATTTCACCCCCTGTCCTGATCAGCAAGTCCGGGTCTGTGCTCTCACTCAGGCTGATCTGTTTTGCCAGCAGTTCCTCATTGATGTCTTCTGGTTTGATCAGGCCCCTGGAACAATCTTCCGCCAATTTCCTGGCGGCCTGGACAATATCCCAGCGGCCCCCGTAATTGACTGCTACGTTGAATGTCATGCGTGTGTTGCGGGCAGTCTGTGCCTGGGCCCGGTGGATTTTCTGCTGTAAGGCAGGCGAAAATGCCCCGACATCCCCGATAAACCGGATGCGCACATTGTTTTCGTTTAATTCCTTTGCTTCCCGGTCCAGCGCCCGCATGAACAGGTCCATCAGTCGGCTGACTTCCTGTTCAGGGCGGTTCCAGTTCTCACTGGAAAATGCGAACACGGTCAATTCCCTGACGCCAAGCTTGCCGCAATACTCAATGATTGAGCGTAAAGCTTTCAAACCAGCCTTGTGCCCCATCGACCTGGGCCGTTTGCGCTGTAACGCCCAGCGGCCATTACCATCCATCACAATGGCAATGTGAGCAGGGATTTCAGAATCAGATCTCAAGGAGTTCCTTTTCTTTTTCCGCGACGATTCCATCTGCTTTGCCTACGGCCGTGTCGGTGACATTCTGGATTTCGTGTTCCGCCTTGTGCTCATCGTCTTCGGAAATTTCCTTTTTCTTGAGTAATTCCTTGATGTGGTGGATGGCATCGCGGCGGATATTCCGAATCGCGATTTTGGTGTTTTCGCCTTCATGGTGCACAACCTTGCCCAATTCAAGGCGTCGTTCCTCGGTCAGGGGCGGTAAGGGAATCCGGATGACCTGGCCGGCCGTCGCCGGATTGAGACCGAGATCGGACTTGAGGATGGCTTTTTCTATCGCCTGGACCATGGATTTATCCCATGGCGTTACGCTCAATGTCCGGGAATCTTCCACCGCTACGCTTGCTGCCTGGCTGATCGGAACTTCACTGCCGTAGTAATCCACGTGAACGTGTTCGAGCAGACTGGGGTGTGCGCGGCCGGTGCGGATTTTAGCCAGTTCGTGGCGCAGGGATTCCAGGCTTTTGCCCATTCGAACCCTGGCGTCTTTCTGAATATTTGCAAGCATGAAAGTCTCCTCTATACAAATCTTGAATAAAAATCAGGACACCAGGGTGCCGATGGCTTCTCCCTTTATCAGGCGCCCCAGGTTTCCCTCTTCAAAAACACTGAAAACCCGGATTGGCATGCCCTGGTCACGGCAAAGTACGATGGCGTTCGCGTCCATCACGCCAAGCTTACTTTCTATGACCCGGTCATAGCTGAGTTCATCGAACAACTCTGCTTGTGCATCCAGTGCCGGATCCGCAGAATACACGCCATCCACCTTGGTTGCCTTGAGGACAATGTCAGCGCCAATTTCAATCGCGCGTAAGGCAGCGGCGGTGTCGGTGGTAAAGAAGGGGTTGCCTGTACCGCCGGCACAAATGACGACGCGGCCTTTTTCCAGGTGCCGCACCGCGCGGCGACGAATGTAGTCTTCACATACATCATGTACCGAAATTGCCGACATGACGCGGGCATCTACACCTATGCCCTCCAATGCGTCCTGAAGGGCCAGTGAATTCATCACCGTGGCAAGCATTCCCATGTGATCACCGGTGACCCGGTCGATGCCTGATTCAGCCAGCCCGGCACCGCGAAAAATGTTTCCACCGCCTATGACAACCGCAATCTGTATGTTCGACCGGGTGACATCACCAATTTCGACAGCGATCCGGTGAATCATTTTTGGATCGATGCCGTAATCTTCCTTACCCAGCAGCGCTTCACCGCTGAGTTTTAAAAGAATTCGATGATAGGGCTCGTCAGCCACCGGTCACCTGTTGCATGACTTCGTCTGCAAAATTGGCTTCCTTCTTTTCGATGCCTTCACCGACGGCGAGACGTTCAAATCCGTTGACGCTGGCGTTGTTCTGATTGACCAGTTTACCTACGGTCAGGTCTCCGTCCTTGACAAAAGCTTGTCCCAGCAGTGTGATCCCTGCGAGGTGTTTGCGCAAGCGCCCGGTCACCATTTTTTCAATGATCTCAGCCGGTTTGCCGCTGCTTTCAGCCTGCGCGACCAGGATGTCTTTTTCACGGGCAATGATTTCTGCGGGTACGTCTTCGTCTGATACGTATTCAGGGTTCAGCGCAGCAATGTGCATGGCCAGATCACGGGCAAGGGTTTCATCACCGCCGCTAAGGTCAACCAGCACGCCGATTTTTCCGCCGTGGACATAAGCGCCGATCGTTCCTTCGCTTGCAATGCGTGCAAAACGCCTGACCTGGACGTTTTCACCGATTTTGTTAACCAGTGCCTGGCGAGCCTGTTCCACGGTCTCGTCCCCGATGCGGGTGAGCAGCAGTGCTTCAACGTCAGCCGGGCCTTGAGACAATGCGTTTGCCGCTACGGCATCAGCGAAAGAATTGAAGTTTTCATCCTTGGCGACAAAATCGGTTTCGCAATTCACTTCGACCATGACAGCCTGCTTGCCGTCTTCGGAAAGTGACAGGGCAATCTTCCCCTCCGCGGCAACGCGGCTGGCTTTCTTGTCGGCCTGGGCCAATCCTGACTTGCGCAGGTAGTCGATTGCGGCATCTATGTCACCGTTAGTTTCCACCAACGCCTTTTTACATTCCATCATGCCCGCACCGGTGCGATCACGAAGTTCTTTTACCATTGCAGCTGTTACTGCCATGAGAATTTCCTCTGTTGTTTCAAATTCATAGCCGGGGGATGATTTCATCACTCCCCAGCCTGGTTAATAGTCAGCCCTAAAGCCTTTACCAATGCTATTCCTTGTCAGCTTTTTTGGCGGCTGTTTTTTTGCTGGCTTTCTTTTTAGCAGCCTTCTTTTTAGCGGTCTTCTTCTTGGTTACTTTTGCCTCGGCTTTTTTTACTTCAGGTTTTGCCTCGGCTTCGGGTTCCGCTTTTTCTTCTTTTGCGGCAGAAGCTTCAGTTTTGACTTCTTCAGTTTTTGCTTCGGCTTCCTCGACTTTGGCCTCTTCGACGACAGGTTCTGATGCCGTATCTTCCTTGGCAGTTTCCGGAGCGCTTTCTACCGGTTCGACTTTCTTTTCTTCGACTTCCGTAGCTGTCGTTTCAGCAGGGGCCGTTTCAGCAGGGGCCGTTTCAGCAGGGGCCGTTTCAGCAGGGGCCGTTTCAGCAGGCGCTGTTTCTGCGGACGTAGTATCGGCTGCGGGGGCTGCTTCTTCCG
>JAIVWI010000030.1:0-21789 GCA_048636595.1 Oceanospirillum sp.
CCATGGAGGGGCTGCGGCGCAGTTCTTCCAGCCGCTCCGGCGTTCGGGCCACGGAGAGACTGCCAATGCGCCGGTAACCCGTTGCCTGCCCGGTCTCCTCTTCCAGGGAGGCGTAGAGTTCATGACAATACTTGGCCAGGTTGGTCAGATAGGGGGTGGGCCAGAGCATGCTGACAAGCCCGGCGGCATGCCAGGTGGTGCCGCAGGTAAGCTGCTTACGCTCCAGCAGCACCACATCGCTGACACCGCGTTTTGCCAGGTGATAGGCGATGGAGCAACCGACAATGCCACCGCCAATAATTACGACCCGGGCCCTGGATGGGAGTTTTCTTTTGTCTGTCATACTGGCCTTCCTTTATATTTTTTTACTCGCAGTAACGCGCCCCTGTCGACATCAAGATCGATTAAGGCATATAGTCACTCATCAACAACCGTCATCACAATTGATATTTATTTTCTAACTGGTAACTTTTGTTACCATTAATTTTCAATACAAACAAAATCTGTCAGAGGGATTAGTGTAATGGCTACACCGTTAAATTTCCCCAAACTCCCTCCGTTAAAGGCTTTGAGGGGGTTTGAGAGTACTGCCAGAATGCGCAGTTTCCGCAAAGCCGCCGAGGAACTGAACCTGACCCACCCGGCCATCAGCCATCAGATTCGGTCCCTGGAAAAGAACCTCGGAGTCAAATTGTTTGTCCGGGAGGGTCGTCAAGCAGTGCTAACCCCCGAGGGAGAGCGCTTTTACCCGGTCGCTCGCGAAGCGCTGGAGATACTGATTAACGGCAGTGAAGCGATTCGACGCGGTACCAGCCAATCCATCCTTCGCATACAGACCTATATTTCGGTTTCGCTTCGTTGGCTTTCCCATCGGCTGCCTCGCTTCAGGGCGCTAAATCCAGGGCTTAAACTGCAGCTTCTCTCCAGTATCCACGAGCAGGATTTCGACGAAGTCAACGCCGATGTCGGAATGATATTCTGCCACACGCCGCCTTGTGGACACCTGCACTGGACGCCGCTGATGCAGCCAAAACTGTTTCCAGTCTGCAGTCCGGAATTAATCGGTAACGCTGGAGAAAAACTCAAACCCGGGGATTTGCTGAACTACCCGCTACTGACCATCACCTCAGAGGCATGGCAATGGCAAGACTGGTTCGGTTCGGCAGGCCTGGGGGAAGTAAAAACCAATCACTCAATCAGTGTCGACAGTACCGTCATCGCCCTGGAAATGGCCATGGATGGAGAAGGAATCACTTTAGTCAACGGGCCTTTTGCGGACAAGGATCTGAAAGCAGGCCGACTGATCCAGCCTGTGGCACACTGTGCCGAAGGTTTGGGGGAGTGGGGGCTTGTGTGCCGCAAAGATACCCTGCACCAACCCCCGGCCCGAGCATTTATTGAGTGGCTCCAGGCAGATATGGGCAGCTATGAATAGACCGATGCCCTGTTAAGTAAAATGGGCGCCATAATCTACATTGAAGAAGTGATGGATAATCAGGACTTTGCCTTGAATCTGTGATGCCTCTTCTGAACAAATTAAAAGCCTTGTTGTTTGATGTAGATGGCACCCTGGCGGATACCGAGCGAGATGGTCATCGGGTTGCTTTCAACCAAGCATTTGCAGAAGCAGGTTTAGACTGGAATTGGGGTACCGAGACCTATGGTCAACTGTTGAAAGTGACCGGCGGCAAAGAACGAATTCGTTATTTTATTGACGAATTTCCAGCTGCTTTTAATGCACCAGTGGATTTGGATGGATTTATTCGCGGTTTGCATCAGGTCAAAACTCAACACTATGTGGCCCTGTTGAAATCCGGGGCAATCCCCTTGAGACCGGGTGTTGAGCGTTTACTGAACGAAGCTCGCACCGCAGGTTTGAGGATGGGCATTGCAAGCACCACGACGCTGGAGAATGTCACCACTTTGCTGCGTGCGACTTTAGGCGAAGAGAGTATCGAATGGTTTGAAGTAATCGCGGCGGGCAATGTAGTGCCCGAGAAAAAGCCCAAACCCGATATTTATTTATATGCCATGCAGCAGTTGGGTATAACTGCGGTGAATTGTTTGGCTTTCGAGGATTCAGAAAATGGTTTTTTGTCCTCGACAGCCGCTGGCATAAAAACCCTGGTGACTGTCAACGGCTATACCCGCCGGCAAGACTTTGACGGTGCCGCAATTGTGCTGGACAAACTGGGTGAACCGGATGCGGGTTTTACTGTTATAGCCGGTAATGCGGGCGAAGCGACTTATGTCGATGTGCCATTTATCAAGCGATTGTTTACATAGATCCGGGGATTCCCGTTAATTCTATTGATCTTCAGGCGGACCAGAGAAAATCTTTCGACCAGAAAAAATGGAAGAAATCAGGCTACCCTGGTTACGAACTTCGACCCACACAACGGTAAAGATGTGCAGCAGTATCAAGGCCAACAAAGTGTAAGCTGAATAAAGATGCACCTTGCCATAAGGGCCTTTAAACTCACCCAGGGCTTTGTAAGCCGCCTCATCAACACCTGTTTTATCGTAGGGTATGAGACTTGCAGGATCCACACCCTCTGCAGCCACCTGGCTGGCCACATAAGCACCCAATGGCGGGTAGTAAATATCCGTTCCTGCTCGCACGAGGCCGGTAACGGCCATGGTAAACAGCAACAAATAAACGACACTGAGCGCCAGCTTCGCTTTAGGGTTATGCCCCAGCCAGGCATTCCCCCTGCCCACAGTTTCCGCTGCTTTAAAACGTTTTAATTCAGCGCCAAAACCCTTGCCCGGAAAAACCTTCGACCAGCGCATATTCGCGGGACCAATAAATCCCAGCACAAAACGAATCACCAGGTTGGCGACAAACACATAACCGATCAGGACATGCACGACTTTAAGCCCGATTTTGGCTTCATTGCCGGAAATGCCCAGCCCGGATTTGTTCAACATGATCAAGCCCATGAAGAGCAAGCCCAGGATACAGGTGAAATTTATCCAGTGAAAC
Source organism: Oceanospirillum sp. (assembly GCA_048636595.1). GTDB lineage: Bacteria > Pseudomonadota > Gammaproteobacteria > Xanthomonadales > SZUA-36 > JAJRRA01. The sequence goes on from JAIVWI010000030.1 coordinate 2,987, forward strand.
CAGCGTAGTGCGGCTGGCCAGGTTTTGTGCTCGTGTAGTTGGTGGTCAATCATCAGTTTACTCGGCGAAACGCGGTTTGAAATTCAGCGTCTTCTGCGTTCTCTGCGGAAAAATTGATTCCGTCAGTTAGCAAGCGCCTCGCGAGCCGGAACATAGTCATAACCGAGATCGTGGGCCACGTCTTTGTAGGTGACTTTGCCACGGTAAACGTTCAGGCCTTCCAGCAAATGCGGATCATCCAGCATGGCTTGTTTTGCGCCCTTATCCGCCAGCGCCAGTGTGAATGGCAGGGTGGCGTTGTTCAGGGCGAATGCCGACGTGCGCGGTACGGCGCCGGGCATATTGGCGACGCAGTAATGCACGATATCGTCAACGATATAGGTCGGTTCTGCGTGCGTGGTGGCTTTTGAAGTCTCAAAACATCCGCCCTGGTCGATGGCCACATCCACCAGCACAGAACCCTTGCGCATCAGTCCCAGGTGTTCACGTGTAACCAGTTTGGGAGCCGAGGCGCCGGGGATCAGCACACCACCTATCACGAGGTCGGCGGTCCGGATATGCCGCTCAATGGCATCCGCATTGGAAAATACGGTTTCGATGCGACTGGCAAAGATGGCATCGAGATAACGCATCACTTTTACACTGCGATCCAGCACGGCCACATTGGCGCCCAAGCCTACGGCCATCTGGCAAGCGTTAAAACCCACGGTGCCGCCACCGATGATGACGACATTGGCGGGTTCCACGCCGGGTACGCCACCCAGCAACACACCGGAACCACCGCGGGCTTTTTCAAGACACCAGGCGCCGGCCTGGATCGAAAGACGGCCCGCTACTTCGGACATTGGCGCCAGCAGGGGTAACTGGCCTGCATCGTCGGTGACAGTCTCATACGCAATGCAGCATGCCCCGCTGTCGACCAGGCCTTCCGTTTGCGGCGCATCGGGCGCGAGATGAAGATAAGTGAACAGGGTGTGATGTTCTTTGAGCATTGCCCGCTCGACAGCCTGGGGTTCCTTGACCTTGACGATCATTTCAGCCGTTGCAAAAATCTGCTCCGCATCCGGCAGGATCCGTGCCCCGGCCGCTTCGAAATCGCTATCGTCCACCCCGATACCGTGCCCCGCCGTGGATTCAACGAAAACCTCATGGCCGTGTTGAGTCAATTCACGAACCGACGCAGGAACAAGGCCCACACGATATTCATGGTTTTTGATTTCCTTGGGGACACCGACTTTCATCTTTCTACTCCACTGCATGGTTAATCTTCTAATTTTAGATGGTTTTACATGGTTTTTTGTCCTGTAAAACTGGATAATATAGATAAATAAACTGCTGTAACTGCGTATACAAGGCTTTCCTATGAGAAATAATGCCAAAAGGCCAAAACCACTGGACCGCACCGACCGCCACATACTCGAATGCCTGCAGGCAGACGGTCGCATGTCCAATGTCGCGCTGGCAAAAAAGGTGAACCTCACCACCACACCTTGCCTGGAGCGGGTGCGGCGCCTCGAGCGCGACGGTTATATAAAGGGCTATACCGCACGGCTTAACCCGGAACTGGTTGACGCCGGCCTGCTGGTCTTCGTGGAAATCAACCTGCTGCGCAACTCGCCCGGCGCTTTCAGGGAATTCCGGCGCCAGGCCAAACAACTGCCGGAACTGCTGGAATGCCACCTGGTTTCCGGAAACTTTGATTACCTGCTCAAAGCGCGGGTCAGGGATATGCATGAATACCGTACGCTGCTGGGGGAAAAGATCCTGGCGCTTCCCGGCGTCAGCGATTCACGCAGCTACATGGTGATGGAGGAGGTCAAGGAAACCATGTCACTACCACTGTTCAAAGCCTGATTTTCCACTTTATACTGATCACCAAGGACTATGAAAACCCTGATACTTCATCATGACGACTGCCTGAGACACGATCCGGGGGCCCGGCATCCGGAGCGAGCAGACCGTGTCCGGGCTGTTCTGAGCGCCATACGAAACATGCAAGGCACAGAACTGCTGCCGGCGCCGAAGGCCAGCCTGGAACAAATTGGCCGGGTGCATGACACAGAATACTGGCAACGAGTGATCGAACTCGAACCGGGAGCAGACAAACACGGAGAAGATAAGGTTGCACTGGACCCGGACACCTTCCTCTCGCCCGGTTCAATCGATGCGGCGTTGCGCGGCAGCGGCGCAGCCTGTTTTGCCATCGACCAGGTCTTCGCAGGCAAATCCCGCAACGCCTTTTGCGTCGTCCGGCCTCCGGGCCACCACGCGGAAGGCAATCTCGCCATGGGATTCTGCCTGCTCAACCATGTGGCGGTGGGCGCCCGTCATGCCCTTGCCGTGCACGGAATAAAGCGGGTTGCGATTCTTGATTTCGATGTTCATCACGGCAATGGCACGCAGGCGATCTTTGAGCAGAGTCCTGATGTGCTGTATGTATCCAGTCACCAGATGCCTTTGTTTCCGGGAACGGGCAGCGCAGACGAAACGGGTTGCGGCAACATAGTGAACCTGCCGCTGGCGCCGGGCGACGGCAGCCATGAATTCCGCGCCGCCTGGTCAGAACGGGGTTTACCCGCGCTGCACGATTTCCAGCCGGAACTGATCATCATTTCAGCCGGCTTCGATGCGCATCAACGGGATCCACTGGGGCAGATCGAGTTGCAGGATGACGACTATGGCTGGATTACGCGGGAGATCAACAGTTATGCCCAAAGAGCATGTGATGGGCGGGTGATCTCACTGCTGGAAGGCGGCTACGACCTGGAAGCACTGGCCAGCGCTTCGCGTGCTCACGTGGAGGCGCTGATCTCCTGAGTGGTATTTGCGGACTATCACTCTTCTGCTACTATCTAAAAATTACGAGGACCTCAAAGCGGGTGTCGTATAATGGCATTACCCCAGCTTCCCAAGCTGGAGATGACGGTTCAATTCCGTTCACCCGCTCCAATCCCTGGCTGTTTTCAGGCAATATTTGCCGCATCAAGGAAACGCTTGAGTATCAAATCCTCAGACAGGCTTTCCAGCTTCCAGTTTTTCAAAAATCCGCAATGACCGCCATAAGGGGCAATGATCAATTCCAGCGCGGGGTTGTCGGGCAAATCTTTAAAATCACTGACGGGAACCACGGGGTCGTCAACAGAAGTAAGCAGCGTCGAGGGTACTTTCAACGGTGCAAGCCTTTGGCCCGCTATGGAGTAACCCTCGAAATAGCTGTCGACACTGTCGAAACCTGCATGTTTCGTGGCCAGGTAATGCGTCCTTTCCCTTACTCTCTTGATTTCATGCCACTGCTCATCGCCGTACAGGTCATGAAAGCAGTCCTGCTTGGTGCGCAGGGATCGTGACCACTTGCGTTCAAAATACCATTCGTAAAAGCGGAGCCCCTGCTCCATCGCCGACATTGCATTGGCCGGATTGATCACCGGGCATACGGCAACCACCTGCGCCAGGTTCAGCCCGGCCCGCTCCGCATTCAGGGCTACGCGCAGTGAGAAGTTTCCGCCCAGCGAATAACCGGCCAGGAACCAGGGCCCGGCCTGCAACCGGTCCTGCAAATCCCGGAGCGCATAGATCACCTCATCCAATCGGCAGGAGTGGAAAATACCGGGGTTCAGGTGATGCGTGTCGCCGTGGTCGCGAAAATTCAGCCGGAATACGTCAAAGCCGGCGTCGTACAGGCGCACCGCGTTGGCGACGATGTAATTTGAGTTCACACTGCCTTCCCAGCCGTGCAGCAACACGGCGAGGCCCCGGCTTTTTGTTGTTTGTTTTGAATACAGCCCCTGAAGCCTGATGCCGGAGCCACCATCAAGAGTGAATACTTCGGCACTGTTCTGCAGAGCTGATGATGAGCGCATGATGCGGCGGCGGCGCAAACCACTACTGTTCAGCAGGGACTGCATATGCCGGCTGCGCATGCCCAAAGGTGGTTTGAAATTATTGAACAAATCATCCATTCGCGGATTTCACGGCATCACTGCCATCTCCTCTTTCGAACACAGCCATGCCAGCTGCCTCCAACTCCTTCGCATACGGACATTTAGTTTTTACATGCCACAAGCCGTCTGTTTTAAATTCACTTTTAAGCAAAAACAAGCCCTTCATCAAATCAAATGTGGTGATTTATTATTATTCTAATTTTTTATCAACAAAACCATTCTGCAAATACTTTTCATTGCCCTGTTCAGGAAATTATCTAATCCATTATTACTAATTCATTTTTTGAGTCTATAATAGTAACCTCATTAAAAACCCATCAATGAAGGATTTTCCCATGGCTACAGCAAAATCAAATATTAGTTCAGTTGCTGGACTGCAAAAGGAACTTACAAAACTAAAAGCAAAGCTGGCAACCGCTCACAAGCAGGCTGTCAGTGGTTATGAAAAAGAAGTAGCAAAAATAAAAAGGCAGGTTGTTGCCGGCCAAAAAAAATCCCAGGCAGCGAAAAAGAAAGTTGCAGTTGCCCGTAAAAAATTAGGCAAAGCCGCAAATGCCGCAAACAAAGCCGCTCACACAGGCGCTCAAGTAGCTGCTAAATCATCTCATGAAGCTGTTGAAGCAGCGAAGCATGCTCACGCGTCTACTCTGGTTGCGATGAGAAAGGCAAAGATTGAATTGAAAAAAGCCTATGCCGTAGCAAAAGCTGAAGCACTGGCTCTTGCTGCTCATGCCAAAGCTGAGGCAAAAGCAGAAGTGAAAAAAGCCAGGAAAAAAGTAACCCGAAAGAAAGCTCCTGCTAAGAAAAAAGCTCCTGCTAAGAAAAAAGCTCCTGCTAAGAAGAAAGCTCCTGCTAAGAAAAAAGCTCCTGCTAAGAAGAAAGCACCCGCCAAGAAGAAAGCAGCCGCCAAGAAAAAATAGGAGTATCGGGCGCAAACACACGAGAGCAAACGAAGGCCTGCCCCGGACTTGTTGGACCACTAGTCCGGGGCTACGTTTTACGATTCGAACGCAGCCCTGATAGCAGTCTCTGATTCCGTCGCCAGTTCGCGCCGTTGCTTTCCTGCCGGGTCAATAACCGGCAGGATCGACACTTCCGCGATGCACCTGCGCTGCCTGAGCAGGCGAAACAAGTTCGCCATGAAATGTTCACCGCGCATGAATGTCATACCGGTGTAGTGCCGGCCGTCACGGAGATAGCGGATCATCACGGGCTGAACCGGCGAACCTGATTCAATGGCGGCGGCGAACATGCGCGCATGGAAGCGCTTGACACCATCCCCGGGAAGGATACCGCCCTCGGGAAAAATGGCTACTTTCCTCCCCTGCTGCAGGCGTTGCACCATCAGTGTCGAGACACCGCTGGATGAATCATGGCTGCCTCTTTGATGAAACACAGTATCCCCGAAAGTCGCCACCCTGCCCGCCAGTTTCCAATCCCGTATCTCCGCCTTGGCGACAAAACCCATCGGCGATACGCTGTGTAACAGCTGGATATCCAGCCAGGAAATGTGGTTGGCCGCGACCAGCTGGGCGCCAGCTGGAAACGTGCCTGTGATGCTTCGTTTCAGGCCAAAAATGCTGCAGGTCATACCCGACCACCAGTTCAGCATGATGTTGCCCAGCGATCTTTCGCCAATGCGGATGTCTCTGGCCGGCGTACCGACGCTGAGCAGGGTCAATGGCAGCCCAATCAGCAGATGCACCAGCAACCAGGGTATCCGGTAAAGTAATCTGAGTATTCCCATCCCTCGGGTTCCGTTGTTCAATTGCTGCGTGACAGAGGAACGCGCAAGACTATCACAGCAAGCAAAAATGCGGTATTCCACAAGATAGGTTTTGGTTTCCGGCCCTGATCAGCGACAATAGGCGGCCGTTTCCGGAGATGAGCGTGAAGCAATTCGAAGTCAGCATCGAAGCAAGCAAAAAAACCTTCATCGTGAATGAAGGAGAATCAGTGCTAACCGCCGCCCTGCGCCAGGGCGTGATGCTTCCCTATTCCTGCAAGAACGGCACCTGCGGCAGTTGCAAAGGCAAGGTTCTGAGCGGCGAAGTTCATTATCCCTTTCATCCGCCCCTTGCGCTGGAGCGCAGCGAAATCGCTGAAGATGTCGCACTTATGTGCCAGGCAGAACCGATGGAAAACCTGGTGGTCAGGGTCAGGGAAATCGAAGCCGTACGTGATATCCAGGTCAGGATTCTGCCCGCCCGGGTAATCGAGAAAACGATCCTGTCGGAAAATGTGGTCCGCCTGAGGCTGAAGCTCCCCAAGGCACAGCGATTGCAATTTCTGGCAGGGCAATACGTCGACGTTCTGCTCTCCGGCGGCAAGCGCCGCGCCTTTTCCATCGCAAGTTGCCCCTCGCTGGAAGACGAAATTGAACTCCATATCCGTCATGTGGAAGGCGGCGGTTTTACAGGCTACGTGTTTGACGAATTGAAAGAGAGGGATATTCTGCGTTTCGAAGGCCCCCTTGGTAACTTTTTTATTCGCAATGACGATACGCAACGGCCGATGATCATGATGGGTGGGGGCACCGGATTCGCGCCGCTGAAATCCATGATCGAAAACCTGCTCGAACAAGGCGACCGCCGGGAAATCCACCTCTATTGGGGCGCCCGGATCAGCGAAGAGCGATATCTTGACAAATTGCCCTCCCAGTGGGCCCGTGAACACTCTCACATCCATTACCGCCGGGCAGTTTCAGAACCCGGTCCCACACTCAACGGGAACGAATTTACCGGTTTTGTTCATGAGGCCGTAATCGATGACTTTCCTGACCTGGCCGGATTCGATATCTACATGAGCGGGCCACCGGCAATGATCGATGCCGCGAAACACGCTTTCGTAGAACATGGCGCCGGGGAGCGGCGCCTGTTTTATGATTCATTCGAGTTCGGACTGGACGTCCCGGTTCGAGTCCTGGCCCGGCCGCATTAAGCCACCGGCGACACCAGCTTTACCTGCTCACCGGGCAATGGCAGGGGGTCTTTGCCCTGGTTCATTCTAAGGGCATTACGGAAACAGGCCATCGAGATTTCAAGCTCCCCCTTCCGTTCCAGCAACTGGCCAAGCGAATCGTAACCACCAACGGACGGTTCAATCTCCAGGCTCCTGATCATGTGGTGCCTGGCCTTGCCCCAGAGCTCCTCCCTGGCGCACAAACGACCGAGCGCGAGATTAAGCCAGGGGTCTTCCGGGTGGTCTTTCAGCCATTTTTCACATTGTTTCATTCGCCTGGGCGTATCTTCGGCTCCCGGCTCTCCGTAAGGAATCAACAAGGTTGAATTCCATTCGTGCTTGAGGCTGGTACGCAGTACTTCCTCGGTCAGTTCCGGCGCGCCGATCCTGATCGCCTGGTCTGCAAAAACCATCACCACATCGGTCGATCTTTGCAGGTCTTTAGGCAGTCCCCGCCAGCCTGCTTTGAGAGCCTCAGCATCGGGGTACTGCTTGAGTTCGGATATCGCTGCGTGTTGTTTCAGCTCGGCAACACGGGCCTCATCCACCACCCCGGCTTTTTGCATGACCGGCAATATTTTCTGCAAGGGTTCCCACTGCCCGGTCTCTTCGTAACAGCGGGCCAGCAGCTCCAGCACCTGGGAATGACGCTTGCGGCGCTTTTGAAGACCTTCCAGGATGGGAATCGCTTCTGAATACTGCTCATTGGTGGTGAGAATCCGTGCGCGTGTCAGCTCGACCAGGAAGCGCTGTTTCTTGTTGCGCGTGTCTGCCTGTTCCAGGTACCAGTCGGCCCGGTCGCCGGCCTCCTGCCCGTCCGCGGCTTGTGCCGCAGCCAGGTAACGGGCGGTTGTCCTGCCATGTGAACTGGCTGATTTCTCCAGCGCCTTCTCGGCAGTGCTCCAGTCACCCTCGGTCAAAGCCAGCAGGCCTTTTTCCAGTTGCGCCAGGGCTCGCCTTTCCCTCACACGCCGCGCAGTTTCGGCCGGCACGCGCCACAACCTGATGATGAAGTGCACGACCAGCCACAGGGCCACAAGAGCCAGCGCCAGTACCAACACGCTGGTCTCGATGGTCCAGCCCTGGAAGTGAATTTGCACCAGTCCGGGATCCGACTTGAACACCGGTGCGATAGCGGCCGCAAACAATGCCAGGGCAATGGCTATCACTACCAGGAAAGAGCGTTTCATTTTTATTGGCCTTGCCGAACCAGGCGAAGGGTTGCCCAGGGTGCGCTGATATCCGGGACATCCACCTCGATTTCCAGCGCCAGCAGCTCATCAATGCCGCTATTTGCAGACTGGTAGGCGCTGTCCCCGGAATCGAACCAGGTCGACAGAGTCTCGCGTACTTGCTCAAGGGAATTCCTGAATGCTCCCTGCTCCCGGCGCATCAGGGACAGGTGGGCAATCTCCAGTTGCAACCAGAGGCGCTGCCGGATGTAATCCTTGTCTTCCAGGCTGATTCTCTTGTTCTCCTCCGCGGTACTGCGCCGGATGGTGACAAGATTTGAAAAGACGCTCTTGATCTTCTCCCACCAGCCCGCTTCCGCCTCCGATTCAGATTCCGGGCTGACCGGCGCCGAGCCACGGAATGGCAGCGCAACGGTGAATTCCTGGATGGCGTCCAGTTGGCTGGTAATGCCCACATAATCGGGCATGTTGATGGTGGCCAGTTCGCCGCGCGCCGTGGCAATATCTTTCCTGACACCCAGGTACATCGGGTTATCCATGGCTGCCAGGTGCATGTCCGCGATTTCCAGCGCCTGGTCCGCTGCGACCGGGTCGGAAAATAGCTTGAGGCGCTCGTTGGCGAGACGCAGCAGGTAATCCACTTCCGCCAGGTCCAGTTCGCCACCGGCATCCAGTTTCTGTGACGACATGCCGGCCAGCGTGGCTTCGGTTGCCAGCAAACGTCCCTGCATGGATTCTGTTGCCGTCCGCAGCGAGCTTAACAGGGCCAGCTGATCCTTGATGGTTTGGTCCAGCGTGTCGACCTGCGCACTGTCCGTTTCAAGCCGCTTGTGCAAGGCAATGATTTGAGCACTGCTGTCATTGTCAGCCAGGGTTTTCATTTCCTCCCGGACTTGTTTCAGCTTGAGAGAAAGCTCGCTGTCGGCACTTCCCAGGCGTGCAATTTCCGCAAAAACACGGTCGTCGCTCTGCTCACTGGCCATTTCATCCTGCCACCACATCCACGCCGTCCCCCCCAGGGCGGCAAGCGCAAAAATGAAAGCCAGGAAAGCCAGTGCAGATCCTCCTCCCCGGGGTTTCTTTTCTTGCGCAGTAATATCGTCAATTTTGCTGTCGATTTCAGAAATATCTGTATTCACCCGGTTAATCCCATTGCTGTGACTGCGAGTGCTCCTTGAAGGAGCATTAGAACCCAAATGCTACCCAAATCCAGACGGGTCTGCATCAAAAATCAGGCCGGGATGACGATGCAGTCACGACGGCCCGGATGGCGCCGATCAGGTCGTTGTTGGTGGGACCAGGCGACCGGTGGATGTGAGTAGGGCTGTAGGCGCGGGCGAGTCGCTTCAGCCGATTGGAGATGACCAGCCATTCTCCTGCACAAATGTGAAACCAGGTCGCTGGCTGCAGACGTTGCGACAGGGCTTTCATGGTATTTCCGCTGGTCCACACGGACAGGATGCCCTCAGCTTCTTTCAGCCCCTCAAGCGCCTGCTTGTCCAGTTCCACATTTTCCCGGCTGTAGACCATCAATGTCTGCACTGTCCAGTTCATCCCAACCAGCCCTTCCTCCATTTTGCTGCGGCCACCGGGGGCAGCCAGGATGACGGCCGATTTTTGCGGCGAAATAAAACCGGAGGAATCTTTTTCAAGGGAATCAAGCAATGCCTCACTGGTGAAACCGGACGCAGGGCGTACATTGACGAACACACCTGCAGCACTCAGCGCATTGGCGGTGGTTGGGCCGATTGCGGCTATTTTCTGTTTCCTGATCAGCTCGTGCGGTAATTGCGCCAGGCCGAATTTGACCGCCCGTGGACTGGTGAAAATCAGCAACCGGGGCGCTTTGTCACCCTCAAGATCTGCCAGCACTTCAGGCTGCTCAGTAGCAGCATCGCGTCCACTGAAATCAAACGCCGGCTGCACCACCACCTGCAGACCCAACGGAGCCAGCATGGCCGCCAATTCTTCCGACTCCTGTCGTGGCCGTGTCACAAAAACATGCGAGAACCGCATAAATACCCCTGCCAAATCCAGCTTTCAGTCTACCACGGCGAGTGCGGCAATGATCTGATCAGCACCCTGGTGAAGCAGGTCCTGCGCTACTTTTGCGGACAGGCTTTCGACCTGGGCGACCTCACCGGAAATCTCGCTTCGTAGCACGGTTTTACCGTCCGGCGTTCCGACCAGGCCCGTGATATGTAATTGGCTGTCACTTGTTTGTGCAAACACCGCCAACGGTACCTGGCAACTGCCCTGAAGTAGCGTGGCAACAGATCGTTCCGCCTGCGTCCGCAGCGCAGTGTCCGGGTGTAACAGCGGCCTGATTAACGCGCTGACCGCCTCGTCCCCTTCCCGGCACTGAACACCGATGGTGCCCTGGGTGGCGGATGGCAGCCATTTGGGGGGACGCAGGGTTTCGGTCACCAGTTGGTCCAGGCCGAGGCGCTCCAGGCCCGCACATGCAAGGATAATCGCATCGTATTCACCGTCCTGCAGTTTGCGGATGCGCGTATTCACGTTGCCACGCAAATCCGCCACCTGGAGATCAGGCCGCATTGATTTCAGCTGGCATTGCCGGCGCAGGCTGCTGGTACCGACCAGGGACCCGGCCGGCAATTCCGCCACACCCTGGCCTGAATTACTGAGCAGGGCATCGAAAGGATTAGCGCGCTCCAGCACGACGTCCACGACCAGGCCCGGGGCGTCCTCAACCGGTACGTCTTTCATTGAGTGCACTGCGATGTCAGCCTCTTCCAGCAACAGGGCTCTTTCAAGCTCCTTGAGGAACAGGCCTTTGCCGCCAATCTGCGCCAGCGGCTGATCCAGGATAATGTCTCCTCGTGTCACCATCGGCAACAGCTCAACTTCCAGGCCGGGATGCCGATCCCGGAGCAGGCCGGCAACGTGGTTAGCCTGCCACAGGGCCAGTTCACTTTTACGCGTTGCGATTTTTATGCAGCGTTTATTGGTTGTCAGTGTCATGAAAGCTCACTCAGTAGTTTGCGCAATAAAGAGATGTTCCTGCGGCTGACATCGGGTTTGTGGTCAGTACCACTCAACAACACCTGGGTGTGCCCATCGAGTTTCCTTTCCAGCCCGCGTATATGCTTGCGTGAAACCAGCGCATTGCGGTGAATCCTGAAGAACATCTCCTCAAAGCGATTTTGCAGGTCAGTCAGTGAATCATCGATTACCGTGCTGCCTTTCTCGTGAATTACGGTGGTGTATTTATCCTCCGCCAACAGACAGATCACACGATGAATCGGGGTGAGGATCACTTTTCCGCCCAGGGTGGCGCGCAAAAAATGTTCGTCCTCCGGATCCTGTCTGTCACCCAGGTAACGCCTGGCTTTTTCCAGGGCCTTTTCCAGCCGCTCGGCGCGCACCGGTTTGACCAGGTAATCGACTGCCTCCTGCTCGAAGGCTTCCAGGGCCTGGTCCTGGTAGGCCGTGCAAAAAATCACGCCGGGTGAAGCACCGCCTTCCTGCAGAACACGAGCGAGTGACATCCCGTCCATACCCGGCATGGATATATCGAGCAGCAGGACATGCGGCTTCAATTCCCTGATTAGCTCCAGTGCCTGAGCAGCACTTGCGGCCTCCCCGGCCACCTCACAGCCTGAGATCGCCTCTACCAGCCGGCGCAGGCGATCCCGGGCCGGAGTCTCATCGTCAATAATCAGAATATTTAACATAGGGCACACTCAAAACGGCATAAAACTGGTCCGCATCCTGGTTGGTAAGCAAATTGGCGCGCGAGCCGAATGCAAGCTGCAAACGCTCCCGGATATTGTCGATAGCCATGCCATGACCACCCGGCTCCGATCCCTCTGCGGCAATCGGGTTACCAATTGTGATGACAATCTGGTCGCCCTCGGAACGGCCGTAGACAACGATTCTGCCCCCCTTGATTTGGGACTGAACACCGTGTCCCACTGCATTCTCCAACAGCGGTTGCAACATCAGCGGCAGGACTGAGGCGTCGGGTGGCAATTCATCCACCCGCCAGTCAATTTCCAGCCGGTCGCCCAGGCGTCGTTTCTCCATGTCCAGGTACTGACGGGCAAGCTGCAACTCATCGCCCAGGGAAATCAGCCGGTCCGCGCGCCTCATACTACCGCGAAATATGTCCGCCAGGTCCAAAATAGCAGCCTCCGCATTTTCCGGGTCCACGGGTATCAGGCTGGCAACTGTATTGAGGCTGTTAAACAGGAAATGCGGCCTTATCCGGGCCTGCAAAGCCTGGACCCTCGCCTCGGCCTGCGCAATCAACTCAGAACGCCAGCGGCTGCGCATCAACAGATAGCGAAAAAACACCACCGCAACCAGGCCCACCGAGAATGCATTTTTAAGTACAAATATTCCCGGCTGCTCAGGGGAAAGGCTGAGGCCGGTGTGGCCGACGGCAAACCAGGCGGCATAACTGAATACCGCCGCAAGGCAAACCGCGATCAGCCAGCTGCCAATCCATGCACCGCGGGCAGACAAGCGGCCGGTCCATGCGCTCATGACACACACCCCGGAAGCGCAAAACAGCGCCATCCATTGCGCATAGACACTGGCCATACCCAACCACTGCCAACCCGGAAATCCGCCCCGCCCCATACCGACCAGCACAACAGAAACCTCGGTGATCACCATCACGGCCGCCAGCAGCTTCCAGGTGCAAAAAGAAGGCGGATAGATGCCGGTACGCGGCACACGCAATTTCCTTCGAGACAAGTTATTTTCCGATGGGGCCGCCATTAAGGGTTAACCCAAACGGCCCCTCAGCCACTCGGTGATATCGGAAATCTCCTGCGGGCAAACGGCGTGTTGCATCGGATAGGAATGCCACTCTACCGGGTAGCCGATGGATTCAAGCTGGCGAGCCAGGGCTTCTCCCATGCCGAAGGGCACCATTGGATCCGAGGTGCCATGGCCCGCAAAAACCGGCAGCTTGCGGTTGGCCTCATGTACCTGGCTTTCCAGCCGGTCGGGAAACAGCAGGTAAGTAGACAGCGCGATCAGCCCAGCCAGCCTTTTTGGATACCTCAGGGCCAACTGCACGGCGATGGCTCCGCCCTGGGAAAACCCGGCAAGAACAATGCGTTCTGGTGGAATACCCCGGTCAATCTCCCGGCGGATCAGCGCCGCTGCCTGGTTGACACTGTCCACGATGCCGCGCCCATCATGATCGCGGCCGGCCTCCATACTGAGGATGTCGTACCAGGCACGCATCGGCATGCCGCCGTTAAGGGTAACCGGCCTGACCGGTGCGTGGGGAAACACGAAACGGATATCAGGGGCGCCGGGCCATGAAAGTTGCGGCACCAGTGGCTCGAAATCGTGCCCGTCCGCACCCAGGCCATGCAACCAGATGACCGATGCGGAGGGATCAGGGCCACTGCTCAGTTCAACGGTTTCCAGCGCTGGCAGATCCGGATTGATGTCAGAAGATTTGATGGCTGATTCATGCGTACTCATGGCGTATAGTGTATCAGCCCTGACAACACTCATTCTGCACATGAAGCGAATCAAGCGAAGACTAATAATTCAGCTGTTACTGGTGGCCATGGTGATCTTCCTGGCTGCCTGCGGTCAGCGCGGTAACCTGTACCTGCCGGAACCGGAACAAGAGCCCATTAATAAAAACGAAATCAATGCAGTCGAAATCGATGAAGACGAAATTGACGATGACGAAATCGATGAAGATGAAACCGGGGATGATCTTGGATAGACGCCCGGTACCTGAACAAATGGACAACAAGGCCCGGACCGGACACTGAATGAGCATCGTTTTCCACAAGATGCACGGTGCTGGAAATGACTTTGTGCTGCTGGATCTGCGTGAGCAGGACTACCCGCTGGACCCAGGGCGCGCCGGGGCGATCTCGGATCGCCACCGGGGCGTGGGTTGCGACCAGATCCTGGTGGTGCGCAAGCCGGCACGGCCGGAAAATGTTGCGTGTTATGAAATCTGGAACTCGGACGGAAGCCAGGCGCTCCAGTGTGGAAATGGCGCCCGATGCATCGGACTTTACCTGGAATTGAATGGTGAGATCGACGGTGAGCCGTTCACTCTCGAGAGCCCTTCCGGGAACATCCTTATGCAACAATGTGCCGATGGGCAATTTGAAGTCGATATGGGCGTGCCTGATTTTGAGCCGGCCAGGGTACCTTTAGACCTGGTCCCGGACGATGGAAGATACCGGCTGGAATCACCCTGGGGGCAGTTGGAATTTGGCGCCGTATCCATGGGTAACCCCCATGCCCTGGTGCTCATTGACGATATTGCCGACGTCCGCATCCCGGATATCGGAGCTTTTGTCAGCACCCACGAATTATTTCCGGAAGGATGTAACGTGGGATTCGCTCAAGTCGAAAACCGCGGAAAAATCCAACTCAGGGTTTATGAGCGCGGCGCCGGCGAAACCCTGGCTTGCGGTTCAGGAGCCTGCGCGGCAGTGGCCCTTCTAAGACAGTCCGGCCGGGTGGATGACGTTGTAGATGTCTTGCTACCCGGGGGCCATCTTGTGATAAAGTGGCCCGGAAACCATCAGCCGGTCAAGATGAAAGGACCGGCGGAACATGTATTCAGAGGGACATTGAATGGATGACGACAAAACATCGCTAAAGGAAGTCGTCGCGGCTTACCTTCGCAAAAACCCGGAATTCCTCGAGGAATTCCCTGACGTCCTCGAAATTTTGCATCTCAATCACAGCAGCGGCGTGGCAGTCTCCCTGATAGAACGCCAGGTTGAGCAACTCAGGCAGAAAAACGGGGACCTCGACCGGCAGCTGAACCAATTAGTTCATGTTGCCACCGAAAATGAGCAATTGATGACGCGACTGCACCAACTCACTGTCGAGTTGATGCAGATCAGCTCCCGTAAGGAATTTTTCACCCATCTCGGCAACAGCCTGTTGAATGATTTTAATGCCGATATCCTGCAGATATGCCTGTTCGACCAGGATATTGCCAGCGAAGCTGGAGAGGATGTAAAACACATCCGCGCGGATGATCCTGAAATGGAACCTTTGCAGGCTTACCTGGACAAGGATCACTCGATTTGCGGCCGCCTGGGAAAAAGCAAGCTCGAATTCCTGTTCGGCTCCAAGTCCCGCTGGGTACAGTCCACGGCGCTGGTTCCACTGGGTGATAAAGGCGAACACGGGATGATGGCGATCGGCAGCAGTGACGATGCCCGCTTCTATCCTGGCATGGGGACACTTTTCCTCGATTTGCTGGCCAATGTCATTTCAAGCAGCATCACCAACGGGGACGAACTGGAACAACGCCGTTCCGCCTGAGCCCATCACGCTTGAACATGGGGCATGAAAACCCGCCAGCAACAATTCATTGATTACCTTCATACCGAACGTGGTTTATCGCTGCGTACGCGAAAAGCCTATCAGCGTGACCTGTCCCAACTTGCTGAGGAAATGCAGCGGCTGAATATCGAGGACCCCGCCCGTGTCTCTGAACACACCATTCGGGGACTGATCGCACGACTTCACCGGCAGGGTCAGGGTTCAAGAAGCCTGCAGCGGCTATTGTCCGCCGTCCGGAGCTTCTACCGCTGGCTGATGAAGGAGGGGTTTGCCAGTCACAATCCCGCTGCATCGGTCCGGGCGCCAAAAGCCGCCCGGAAACTACCCGAAACCCTGGATGCCGATGCTGTCACCCGCCTGCTGGACATAGCCGATGACAGCCCACTGGCCATCAGGGACAAGGCCATCATGGAACTGTTCTATTCATCGGGACTGCGGCTTTCAGAACTGGCCGGCCTCAAATGGACCCAGATCGATCTCGCATCAGGGCTGATCACGGTAATCGGCAAGGGGAACAAGACCCGGATGGTCCCGGTGGGAAGCTATGCCGCTGCTGCACTCCAGCAATGGCGTAAAGTCCGCGGCACGTTCGCCAGCTTCGAAGAACCGCATGTATTCGTCAGCAAGCCCGGCAATCCCATTTCTACACGCACCATACAAGTCCGGATCAAGTACTGGGCCCAGCGCCAGGGTTTGCCGCAGAAAGTTTATCCCCACCTGCTGCGTCACAGCTTCGCCAGCCACTTGCTTGAATCCTCCGGGGACCTGCGAGCCGTGCAGGAATTACTGGGCCATGCTGATATATCAACCACCCAGATCTACACTCACCTCGATTTTCAACACCTCGCCAAGGTCTATGACAAGGCTCATCCGAGAGCAAAGAAAAAGTAGCACCCGCCCTTCTTGCCACATATAAAGCCCGGCCAACATGAATGACCGGGCTTTGAAAAGGCTATTCTTCAAACCACCTATAGATGAAGCCGGCGATGGCCGCACCGATAATCGGCGCCACCCAGAACATCCACAACTGCGCCACGGCCCAACCCTGGACGATCAAGGCCGGCCCGGTGCTGCGTGCAGGGTTCACAGACGTGTTGGTCACCGGAATGCTGATCAGGTGAATCAGGGTCAGGCCAAGACCGATCGCAAGCGGTGCGAAACCGGCTGGCGCCCGTTTGTCCGTGGCTCCCAGGATAATGATCAGGAACATCAAGGTCATCACCACTTCCGTGACGAATCCGGATTCCATTGAGTAACCACCGGGTGAGTGCTCACCATAACCGTTGGACGCCAGTCCGGCACTGAGTTCAAAACCAGGGGCGCCGCTCGCTATCCAGGCCAGTATCGCTGCAGCTACAATCGCGCCCGCGACCTGGGCAATGACGTAAGCTGGCAGCTCAGAAAACTTGAAACGCCCGGCAACCGCCAGCCCCACCGAGACTGCGGGATTCAGGTGACAACCGGAAATATGGCCAATTGCATATGCCATGGTCAGAACGGTGAGGCCGAATGCCAGCGCAACACCGACAAACCCGATCCCCATCTCTGGAAACCCGGCAGACAGAACAGCGGCTCCACAGCCACCCAGCACCAGCCAGAAAGTACCGATAAATTCGGCAGCAGCTTTTTTTGTGAGACTCATAAAGTTTTCCCTCTATTGATTATTATTCATAACGACTGCGATGCAATCATGCGTTAGCATAGCCCAAATGCTGATGCGCTACGCGGTACACCTGTTGCCTGTTATTCTGCCGGTGCTGTTCTGGGCCGGTTATCACTACCACAAAGACCGGCATCTGCCTGAACCTGTCAGCCACCTGGCGCTGGCGTTTATCCTGGGCGTCGGTTCGTTTTATCTCGGAATGTTTATGTACCGGGCGCTGGACTTCGTGAATCTGCGCTATGACGCCTATGTATTGGCTGAGACAAGCCTGCCGGGCCTTTTCGCCTATGCCATCCTGGTCATCGGCGTGATCGAAGAACTCGCCAAGATGATTCCCTTTCTTGTGGTGGTCATCCATTTCAAGGAGTTCGATGAGCCGATCGACGGAATTATTTATGGATCCTTTATCGCCCTGGGGTTCGCCGCTGTAGAAAATATTCAGTATTTGCACTTCGTTACTGGCCTGGAGGCATGGGCAAGGGGATTTGCCGGCCCCGTGATCCACATCGTATTTGCGTCCATTTGGGGCTACTACATCGGCAAGGCCTACCTGTGTCGAAGGTCTTTGGGTCGAACGATTCTCGCTGCCCTCGCCTTCACCGCAATTTTGCATGGGATCTACGATTTCGTAGTGATTGCCCTGCCAACGCCGGCCCTGCCGGTGGCCGCGTTCCTGATCTTGAGCATCTGGCTGTGGCGCCTGTGGCTCATTCGCGATTTGCATGAGTTGCAACCAGGCCCTTGCCCCCATGATCGGGCCGGGACTGGCAATGACTGAACCATCGGCGTAAGGTGCTTGGCTCGTGGTGACGAGACTGGAGAGCATACCGAGACACCACAAAAACACCAACCATCCAATAAAGGAAATTATCCATGAGCAAAATAATCGGAAATACACACATTCGGAGAGTTACCAAATTGGCGCTGATCGCCCTGGTGGGCGCTGTGTTGATGCCAATGATTGCAGCAGCAGACACGGCTGACGAAATCAAGGCATTAATCATGGAAGACAACGCTTATACACGAAAAAATCTTGCCAGCGAAGGTGGCGACGTGTCAAAGCACGGTTCACTGGAATTTTGGTCCAGTGGTGGCTTGATGCAGCACGTTCCCGCTGATTTACCCAATAGCACGTGGGAACAATTTGCACTGACCGTGAAACACATCAAGGTAATTACCCTGGTTGAAGACCAGGCAGCGGTTGCGATGTATTACTCGGAAGGGTCTTTCCACGAAACCGGCCAGAAACCGGTATCACATTACATGACCCGGGTTACAGTGGCCTATGCAAAGGAAGACGGCGAATGGAAACAGCGCGCTGCGCACTATTCTCCAATCGCTGCAGGCCAGGGTACTCAGCAAACATCGCTGGACTAGTCTGATTGTCCACCCGGCTGTGATGGCGGCAACGCCGTCATCACGGCTTTCGCATTGCAGGACCGTATGAATATATAGGTTATTGCAAATTATTAGCCTGGTGCAGAGCAAAACGTGTGCCCGCCCAGTATCCAGCGTAAGCGGCCACAAACCAGACCCATATGTAATCACTGCGAATATCGCTCAGCCAATAAAACGGCCAGGCAATGGCCACGACAAAATTCATGATTGAATTGATGAAAAAACCGATGAACAGGTCCAGGGTAATATCGGAAATCAGGGATAAGAACCCGTCAAACTGGGTAATGAAATCACGTATTTCGCCAAGTTCGACAACTGCGTAGGTGAGCA
>JAIVWI010000031.1:0-21593 GCA_048636595.1 Oceanospirillum sp.
ACCGGCGCATCAGGACAGCTCGGCAAGGAATTACAGCCTCTGCTGGCCAGGCTCGGAAACGTGACAACCGTGGACCGGATTGTCGATTCGGCTGCATCTCCCGAACGTATGAAACTGGACCTCAGTAACCTGCACCAGGTGGAAATTCTCCTGAACCGGATGTGCCCGGACCTGGTGGTTAACGCGGCCGCCTATACCGCAGTCGATAGCGCAGAGAATGACTCTAAACCGGCATTCCGCCTGAACGCGGATCTGCCCGGTTGCATCGCCCGGTGGGCAGGCAGGAACGACAGCTTTCTGTTTCACTATTCAACGGATTATGTGTTCGACGGGGAATCAGGCCAGGCGTACCGTGAAACGGATGTAACCTTTCCGCTTAATTCTTACGGTGACAGTAAACGGGCTGGCGAATGGGCGATTGCAGCGGGTAAATGCCGCCACATCATCTTGCGAACGTCCTGGGTTTATTCCGCCCATGGCAACAATTTCGTTTTGAGCATGCTGCGCCTGGCCAGGGTACTGCCGGAACTCAGCATCGTCAGTGATCAGACCGGCTGTCCAACCTGGGCACGCAACCTGGCCCGCGTTTCACATGATGTGGTTGGGCAGTTGCTGGAGCAAGAAAACAATACTGAAAATGACGGCCTTTACCATTATTGCGACAATACAGTAACCACCTGGTATGATTTCGCGCGATTAATCTTCAGTACCGCAATAAGCCTGGGCCTGTTGGATGAAATGCCCCGGCTAACCCCGTTGAAATCTTCACAATATCCACAGATTGCGGAAAGGCCTGGTTTTTCTGTTCTTGACACCACAGCTATTCGGGATGCATTCGGGGTCGAGTCGAAGGATTTGAAGGAATCTATAGAAGCTTGCCTGCGGGAGATTGAAGGTGACAAATAATGCAGGGGAATCAACACTGGTCCCCGTAATCCTCTCGGGTGGCGCAGGGACACGGCTGTGGCCCGTTTCCAGGCGGGCCCACCCCAAACCATTCATGGAATTGCTGGATGGAGAATCCCTGGCTGAAAAAACCTTCCGCCGGGCTTTGGCGATAGCGGGACAAAACCCGGTGCTTACCGTCACCAGCCGTGACTACTATTTCTACACCCGGGATCTGTACAACGGCATTGCGGGGGAAGAACACCCCCACCCATTCCTGCTTGAACCGATTGGACGTAACACGGCGCCGGCCATCGCGATGGCTGCTATTTACCTGGAACGTAAACTGGGTCCGCAGGCAATCATGCTGGTGATGCCGGCGGATCACCTGATCAGGGATGAAGAACATTTTCGCTCGGCTGTCGATGAAGCAAGCTCGCTGGCCGGGCGGGATTATCTGGTGACATTCGGTATCCATCCGACCCAGCCGGAAACCGGGTATGGCTATATACGCAAAGGTGGCCGCATACCCAACTCCGGTGGATTTGGTGTCGCGGCTTTCGTTGAAAAGCCGGATGAAGAAACAGCCCGCAAATACGTGGCCTCAGGCGATTATGAATGGAACTCCGGGATGTTCTGTTTCAGCGCCGGTGCTTTCCTGGGAGCACTGGAAGAGCACGCGCCCGAAATTCATCGCTGTGCAACGAGTTGCTGGGATGGCATGGATCCATTCAGGCAGCCGCTGGAGATCCCGCTGGAGTTGTTCTCCGCCTGCCCCTCTATTTCAATCGACTACGCAGTGATGGAAAAGGCCGGCAACTGCGCTGTTGTGGGCGGTGATTTCGGCTGGAGTGACATTGGCTCCTGGGCAGCCATCAGTGAATTGTATGAGTCTGATGAATCGGGAAACAGCGTGCAAGGCAAGGCAGTGCTGGTGCACAGCCGGAATTGTTTTATCCAGAGTGAGGAGCGCCTGGTTGCGGCGGTGGGAGTCAATGACCTGGTGATCGTGGATACCGGGGATGCGGTGCTCGTGGCCCACCGTGATCACGCCCAGGAAGTGAAAGAGGTAGTGGAGCAACTGACCGGTCTTGAGCATGATGCAGCCGTTCACCACCGGACCGTTTACCGGCCCTGGGGCTGGTATTCGGTATTCGAGGATTCGGAGGATTGCAAGGTGAAACGCCTGGTGGTCAAACCGGGTCAGGTGCTGTCCCTGCAAAAGCACCAAAAACGGTCGGAACACTGGACGGTAATTCGCGGCGTGGCGAAAGTCCGTCTCGGTGACAAGGAATTCCTGCTCAAAGCCAACGAATCCACCTACATTCCTGCCGGAACCCTGCATCGTCTTGAGAATCCGGGCTCCGAGAACGTCCACCTGGTTGAAATCCAGACCGGCAGCTATTTTGGCGAAGACGATATTGTCCGCTATGAAGACATATACGGAAGAGTGGAGTAATAATGAAACTCCCATTTATCCGTCATTCCGGATCGACGGAGTCGCATCCGGAATCCAGGTGCTACGATTCAATCACTCACTGGATTCCGGCTTGTGCCGGAATGACGGGAAACGAATTATTCAGAGGTTATTTGTGAAATATTCACGTAAATATTTTCAGGGGTTTGTTTTCTTGCTGGTTCTGCTGGGTGTTACCGGCTCCTTATCCCATGTCGCCGCTTCGGACCCCGGGGCAGCCGACTTGCCAGCCAGCAGTCCTGATGCTGAATCGCACCGTGCGCTTATCCTTGAATGGCGGCAAAAACGGAATGAGAGGTTGGCCAGTGACTTTGGCTGGCTAAGCCTGACTGGACTGGAATGGCTGCAGGAAGGAGAGAACCGCATCGGAAGCGCACAAGGCAATACGATTCGCCTGTCGGGCGGCCCGGATTACTGGGGTTCGGTATTCCTGGAGGATAACAAGCTCCGGTTTATCCCTGCTGATAACGAGAACGTGATGGTGGATGACGCGCACGCAAGCGAGGTGCCGATGGTGTCGGACGCCGAGGGCACCCCGACGATTGTGCAAAGCGGCACCATCAGGTTCTACCCGATTTTGCGGGGGTCTTACGCCCTTCGGGTCAAGGATTCGCAGGCCCCGGTACGAGTCAATTTCAAAGGTACTGAAAATTTCGAAATCCAGCGGGACTGGCGGATTGAAGGCCGGTTCATCCCGGCCGAAGAGGGTGAGACCGTCGAAATCGGAAATGTGCTCGGCCAGCTGATTCCATCACCCGTTTTTGGCAGGTTCGAGTTTGAGCGGGATGGTATTACTTACCGCATGGTCGCCGCAGGCGATGAATATTCAGAGTCACTCGAGTTCATGTTCGCAGACCGCAGCAATGGTCACGGCACCTACGCGGCAGGGCGTTTTGTACACAGCGATGGACTGCCCGAAAATGGCCGCCTGGTGGTGGATTTCAACAAGACCTACAATCCACCCTGCGCCTTCAACGATTATTCAACCTGCCCGCTTCCGCTCCAGGAGAACAGGCTGAACCTGGGTGTAACTGCTGGCGAAAAAGACTTTCATACGCACTGACTGCAAACATTATCTTGCGTGGATTTGCGGGATTGCATCAACTCCTGACGCAGCGCGAAAAACAGAGCGATCCAGGGTGACGCGTAAAGGGGAGGGCGCCTGTTCTTAACTGGTGTATTGGTCTGGTAGTGTGTTCTCATCGCTTTGCCCTCGTCGTTTCTTTCGCTACAAACTGATTTTGGTAATCGCAAATTTATCGTTCATCAAGTAGACCGTGATTATCAACAATAGTTGACGCAGTTCGGGGTGAATTCGTTACAGTTTGACCTGTAAATACTTCGTACTGTCTTATTGGGCGAGTTTGCGGGCGTTTGGTGGCCTATTTCCGGCCCAGTTCCCGGTCGATCTCGAATTCCTTTGAAGTAACAAAAGCCTCCATTTTCTCCAGCCTGAGATTCAGTTCGCGGAAGCGGTGGCTGAGCGCACCGAATACGTCTGCGGGCGCATTGCTCACGCCGCGCCAGAAGTTAGCCTGTTCCTTGGTTTCATACAGGTCGGCAGGCTTCACGGGCAACACGATCGCCAGGACTATATAAGACACGATCACAAACGGAATAAACGGCGGGAACAGGAAAAGCAGTGCTGTCGCCACCCGCGTGCCCTTGCGGTTGAATCCAAAGTAGTCCGCGATGCCGGCGCAAACACCGGCGAGCATTGCATGCTCCTTGTCCCGGTACAGCCGGTGGGGATTCTGCCGTTTGTAGAGATCGCTCATGACCGGCCTCTCCAGTTCGGCGCTTCAATGTCCAGGATGCGCTCCAGCGTCTTGATGCGGTCTTCCATCCGGTTGGTGGATTCCCAGACCTCGCTTAACATTTTTTCATCTTCCACTGTCAGGCCTTTGGAGGTTTTCATTTTCGTTACGTAGTGAAAAACGATCCACAGGGGAAAACAGACAGTGATCAGAAGAATAGGAATGACTTCACTCATCAGAGCTCTCCTGCTGGTGCTCGCCGACTTTTAACTTCAGTTCCTCCAGTTCGGCTTCCACGCGGTCATCATCTTCCAGGCCTTCGATTTGATCGGCCAGGCTCTGTGTCCGGCCCATGGCCATCGATTCAGACTCGGATTCGACCCGGTCTATCCGGCTCTCGGCTTTTTCGAAGCGGAACAGCATTTCGTCGATGCGGTCGCTGTGGATGTGCTTGCGTGCAGATAACTGGGACGTTGCCGTCTTGTGCCGGATCACGATGCTGCGCTGACGCGTTTTGGCATCGTCCAGCTTGCTTTGCAACTGGGTGATATCGGCGTTGAATTTATCCAGATGGCTGTCCAGGACCTCAAGCTCCTCGTTAAGAGAAGCAGTCTTGTCCTCCATGGCTTGCTTTTCAGACAGCGCAGCCCTGGCGAGGTCTTCACGGTCACGGCGGATGGCCAGTTCGGCCCTGCGCGCCCATTCCTCTTTTTCGCGTTCGAGATAGTTGATATGCCGCCCGGTCTCTTTACGGTCGGCAATGCACTTGGCAGCCGCCGAGCGAATTTCAACCAGCGTATCCTCCATTTCCTGGATCATCAGCCGGATGATTTTGTCCGGATCTTCCGCTTTTTCCAGCACGGCATTGATGTTGGCATTTATGATGTCACTGAATCGGGTAAAAACACCCATATTGTTTACTCCTGGAATCTTTAGCTTCATTACTGATAATGCAGGGTTCGTGCCATCCGGTTGAGTAAACCTAATATGCTGATAATTAAGAATAAAAAATCAAACTTTCCTGCGTGTAGTGATATTTGGGATTACCGTGTGGCAAATTCGACCAAAAGGTGGCGGAAACTTGGGGACATAAAGGCGGTCTATGTTTGTGCTGTGGGTTTGCACAGCTATTAAGCAAATGGTGGAGCGGACTACAATTTACTGAGATGCACATGGCATGCTTTGCTCTGCTCCTGTAGAATAGTTCACTTTTGACCAGCCGGCATTTTGCCGGATAATTCCGATTTTGGAGGAGGATTACCTGATGCGATTTGTACTCGCGCTCATCATTCTGATCGCCTTTGTGGCAGGCCCCGTCATGGCCCAGGATATAACAACTGACAAAGGGAAGCTCAGCTATGCAATTGGCTGGGATATCGGTGAAGACATCAAGCGACGCGGTGCGGAGTTTGATGTAGAAACCATCATTGCGGCCGTTCGTGATTCTGCCGCGGGAAAAGAGTCACAGGTTCCTGCCGAAGAAATGGTGGCGATGCTGACTGAACTGCAAAAGAAAGTCCGCCAGGAACAGGCCGAGGCATTCCAGAAGTTATCTGAAGAAAACCAGGCCAAGAGTGAAGAATTTCTGGCAGCCAACCTTTCCAAGAACGGTATTGTCGCACTGCCCAGCGGTATCCAGTACCGGATCATCGAGGAAGGCGAAGGCGCCCGTCCGAACATGGACAGTGCGGTCAAGGTTCATTACCGTGGTTCCAAGATCAACGGTCATGAATTCGACAGTTCATTTGCACGTGGTGTACCCGAAGAATTCACGGTCAACACCGTGCTGAAGGGATGGCAGGAAGTGCTGCCCCTGATGAAGACCGGTGCAACCTGGCAGGTATTCGTGCCGCCGGAACTGGCTTTCGGTCCCCGTGGTAATCCACCGGTGGGTCCGAACGAAGCCCTGATCTTCGATCTCAAGCTAGTGGAAATTATCGAGTAATACTAACGGGGCCCGAAAGGCCCCGTTTTTTTCTGTAAGTAATGAAGAGCCCGCATATCGCACGACAATCCCCGTTGATGGCTAATTGGCGAGAGGTATTACAAGATGCCGTATCGCCGCTGCAATCTGGTGTTAGTGGATTGCACGTCAGTGGCTTTCGTCCGGCTGGCGACGGACAATTCCGGCCCGGCCGTACAGCGGCAGTCCTGGTGCCCATACTCGACATGGCTGAACCTGAAATAGTGTTTACCCGCCGGGCGGAACATCTGCCCCAACATCCAGGCCAGGTGAGTTTCCCCGGGGGCGCTGCAGAGCAGCGGGACGAATCGGCGGTGCAGACGGCTTTGCGTGAATCATATGAAGAAATCGGGCTGCCTCCGGAGATCACCAAACCGATAGGCTTTCTTGACCGCATGGATACCATTTCGGATTATCGTGTTCTGCCGGTCGTGGCTCTGGTCAAACCTCCGGTACAGTGGGTTCCGGACACCCGGGAAGTGGCCGAAGTATTCAGCGTTCCGCTTGGCGTTGTCCTGGACAAAGACCGGTACGAGGGCCGCCAGGTTGACCGCGACGGCATCGAATACACAATCTGGTCTTTGAGTTGGAACGGTTACAATATCTGGGGTGTCACCGCGGCGATCCTGATGAACCTGATACTGCGAATACAATCAGTCCACGAGGGGTGAAATCATTCCATGAGTAGTGAAATCCTTGTATCCCCTGACCGTCTTCAGCAGCTGATCACTGCGGGTGATTGCCTGATCGTGGATTGCCGCTTCGAATTGTCAGATGTGAATAAAGGCAGGAATGACTGGCTGGCAGGTCACATTCCCGGCGCGCACTACGCACACCTGGACGATGACCTGGCGGCTCCCATCACCGCCCAGAGTGGCCGTCACCCATTACCCGAAACCGGGGCATTTGCCGGGTTCCTGGCGTCCCTGGGCTGGTCTGAAGGCCAGTTTGTGGTCGCCTGTGATGAGGGCTCCAATGCCCTCGCCGGGCGCATGTGGTGGTTGATGCGATATTTTGGACAAGCTGCTGCGTTGCTGGACGGTGGATTGGCCGCATGGAAGGAGGCGGGTCTGCCGCTGGAAACCGGCCCGGTCGTGTCACGACAGGCACCGGTAGCTGGCTTACAGGCAATTACCACGATGGCGGTTTCCTCTGAGCAAGTGCTGAAAAACCTGGAATCGAAAGATGATATCGTGCTGGATGCCCGTTCCCCGGAACGCTTTTCCGGTCAAAATGAAACACTGGATACAATAGGCGGCCGCATTCCGGACTCTGTAAACCGGCACATGCAGCTCAACCTGGCTTCAAACGGTAAATTCAAAGACCCGGCAACGCTCAGAAGTGAATTCGAATCACTGCTGGGTGACACGGCAGCGGCAGCTATCGTGCATTCCTGTGGCTCCGGTGTCACCGCATGTCACAACCTGTTTGCGATGGAACTGGCGGGAATGGACACGGGCAGGCTGTATCCCGGTTCCTGGAGCGAGTGGATTCGGGACCCTTCACGCCCGGTCGAAACGGGAAATTAACCCATTATTTTTTCTGTAAGCGCTCTACCAGGTCTCTGAGCGCAGCCTGGGTCGATTCCGAGAACCAGACATCGACAAATTTTTCCACGTCCATAATGCTGTTCTCATCAAACAAACGAATCAGGTCGGACCGGACCATGGTGCGTGTTGTGGTCATGGCGAGCCGGGGAAAGGCCAGCATCTGTTCACACCAGTTCACGGCACGGTGCACCACGTCGTCAGGGTCGTCTGCCAGTTCATCGATCAGGCCGATTTCCAGGGCCTGCTCCGCTTTCAAAATCTTGCCGGTAACCAGTATTTTTTCCGCGGTACGCGGACCTACGGCACGTTCAAGCGCCCTGTGAATGACAGGTGAAACCACGAGACCTACCTGTACTTCGTTCAACCCCGTGATGAAATCACCCCTGGGCATGATTCGATAATCACCATAGAGCGCCAGCACAATTCCCCCGGCCGGCGCATGGCCGGTGATCGCAATTGCCGATGGTACCGGCAGCCGGGCGATGGTTTTCAGCATTAAGAGAAACTGATTCCAGACTTGCAACATCTGATCCCGGTTGTACTGAATCAACTCGGGAACATCGAGCCCGGCGGTGAACATACCCGGCCGGCCGGAAATCACGATGGCCTCGCATGATCCGGAAGCGTCGTTCAGTGCTTCGATTAAAATTTCAATCAACTCCGGGTTGATCGCATTGGCCGGTGGGCGCGCCAGCCTTAATTCACGGATTGTTCCATGATTAATCGTTTCCAGCATGATTTTTCCTTGTTCACTTTGGGTTCAGGAGACGAAGTCTAGACTCTGAATGCAAGGAGCGCAAAAAGGAGGTAAATATTATGAAAACTCGCTTAATCGTCGTACTGTTTGGATTGTTCAGCCTTCTCGGGTCTGCCGCAGCGCTGGCCCACAGTCCCGGCTATGGGGACGCCTACGCAGGAATTCCGTTGACTGGTGGCATTACGGTCTGGCGTGACTCTTATGGCAATACCGGCTATGCAGGAAACGTGAGCCTTGGTTTTGCCGGCGGCTACACAAACTATGGATATGCGCCTGTTCCGTATTACGGTCATGTTCATGGGCCCGTTTGCGGTCACCTGCCCCCGCATGGCTATGCCAGGGGCTATCACCGCGGTTCCCGGCATGGTCATCATCGCAAGGGTCATCATGGCCGTCGCCACTGAAAACCCAGGTGCAAGAAATGGGCGGACCCATTCCGCCCTTTTTTGCTAAAGTAATGCAAGACAACGAAGATTTTTAAGGTCTGATAAGTACAGGTCCCTACAGAGGTTCAGGAAATGATCATTCGACCCAGTGTTCTATGTGCAGGATTGATCTTGTTGGCTGGTTCAACCGTACTCCAGGCTCACGACGTCGCTGGTGGCACCCACCAACATGTCTGGCGGCCAACGGCTTACGGCAAGGATTACCGTCCGGGACATTTGGCCAATACCCGCACCGGCAGCATTATAATCTGGGCGCCTGCAGCACTTAATAAATATGGCGCCAATAATTCTGTTCAGTTTGCCCGCCCGGCCGCTTATGGATCCCAGTCCACCAAGCAAGCTCAAAGCCAGTCGAACATGCCCCAGTCGAACGTAGCCCGGTCTGACGTACCCCGGTCCAACATACCCCACATCAAATCCCTGGCGCCTTCACGGTATGGCAAAGACTACAAGCGTGATTATGGAAAATGAGATACAAATTTTTACTGGCAGCCGGTATTTTGCTGGCTGCCTGTTCACCGCCTGCCGTTGAGCAAACGCTAAAATTTGAGGATGCCTGGGTCCGCGCTACCCCCCCGGGCGCCATGATGACGGCGGGTTTTGGCCGGCTGGTCAATCAGACGGACCATCAGCTCGAAATTACGGCATTTACCAGCCCGTCATACGGCGACGTGAGCCTGCACCAAACGGTGATCGAAAACGGTGTCAGCCGTATGAGGGAAGTGCCCGGGCTTTCTATTCCGCCCGGTGGAGAAATCGAATTGGCTCCCGGCGGTTATCACCTGATGCTGATGATGCCCACACAGCCTTCAGGACCACATGACCGGGTTGTGTTGCAAATCGAGGAGGCTGGAGGGCAGCGATTCAGTTTCGAACTCCCTGTCGAACGTCGTTAACCCGAATATTTGGGATCAGAGTTCAGGCGCTTTTGCGGCGCTGCGACCGCCCGAACAGGCGGGCGAGGAATTGGCCGGTATAGGAATGAGTCATCCCTGCGACTTCCTCGGGCGTGCCCTGCGCAATGATCTCTCCACCCCGGTCACCACCTTCCGGCCCCAGGTCAATCACCCAGTCCGCGGTCTTGATCACATCCAGGTTATGCTCGATAACCACAATCGTGTTGCCATGGTCACGCAGGCGGTGAAGAACGGCCAGTAACTGCTCGATATCCTGGAAATGCAGCCCGGTGGTGGGCTCATCCAGGATGTATAGCGTTTGTCCGGTATCACGCTTGCTCAGCTCTTTCGAAAGCTTGATGCGCTGGGCTTCCCCCCCGGAAAGCGTGGTTGCACTTTGTCCCAGCGTTATGTAAGACAGGCCGACATCGGACATGGTCTGCAGTTTGCGGGCTACCACGGGCACCGGCGCAAAAAATTCCAGGGCGTCCTCCACGGTCATTTGCAGTACTTCGTGGATGTTTTTTCCCTTGTAGGTGACGCTGAGGGTTTCCCGATTGTAGCGCTTGGAGTGGCAGACATCGCAGGGCACGTAAATATCCGGCAGAAAATGCATTTCAACGCGGATCAGGCCATCGCCCTGACAGGCCTCACAGCGGCCGCCTTTGACGTTGAAGCTGAAGCGGCCGGGCTTGTAGCCACGCGCCCTGGCTTCATGGGTGCCGGCGAACAGATCCCTGATGGGTGTGAACAGGCCCGTGTAAGTTGCCGGGTTGGAGCGTGGTGTGCGGCCGATTGGTGACTGATCGATATCCACGACCTTGTCAAACAGGTTGAGGTTTTCAACAGATTCATAGGGTGCCGGCAAAGCGGTGCTTTTATACAGTTCGCTGGCAGCCAGGCGATGCAGCGTGTCGTTGATCAAGGTGGATTTGCCGGACCCGGAAACGCCGGTTACGCAGATGAACAGGCCGGCAGGGATCTCCAGGGTCAGATTTTTGAGGTTGTTGCCGGTAGCGCCAATGACCCTGAGGATCCGGTCGGGGTCAATCGGAGTTCTTTTTGCCGGGATAGCGATCGCCCTGACGCCAGACAGGTACTGGCCCGTGATGGAGTCAGGGTCCTGCAGCATTTCCTCGGGGGTACCCTCAAACATGATCTTTCCGCCATGGACACCGGCTCCCGGGCCGATATCCACCACGAAATCAGCTGCGCGAATGGCTTCCTCATCGTGTTCCACTACGATAACCGTGTTTCCAAGGTCGCGCAGGCGGGTGAGGGTGGTCAGCAGGCGTGCGTTGTCACGTTGATGCAGTCCGATTGAGGGTTCGTCCAGGATGTACATCACGCCAACCAGGCCGGCGCCGATCTGGCTCGCCAGGCGGATTCGTTGCGCCTCGCCGCCGGACAGGCTATCCGCTTTGCGGTCCAGTGTGAGGTAATCCAGCCCGACATTGACCAGGAAATGAAGTCGCTCATGGACTTCTTTGACGATTCTTTTCGCAATCTCCCCGCGTCTGCCGTCCAGTCTGAGCTGATCGAAGAACTGCAAACAGCGCTCAATGGACCACGCCGTGATGGAAGGCAGGTTGGTGTCGGCAATGAAAACGTTCCGGGCTTCCCGGTTCAGGCGCTGACCTTCGCAGACGGGGCAGGGTTTCTGGCTGATGTATTTGGACAGTTCCTCGCGGACAATCCGTGAATCGGTTTCCCGGTAGCGCCGTTCGAGGTTGGGGATTATACCGGCGAAAGGGTGCCGGCGTTTCTGCACGCCGCTGTCACCAAAATAACTGAACTCGATGATCTCATCATCGCTGCCGTAAAGAACAACGTCACGGATTTTCTGTGGCAATTTCCTGAACGGAGTCTCGACATCAAAATCATAATGCTTCGCCAGCGACTGGATAATCTGAAAGTAGTAGGCATTGCGGCGGTCCCAGCCGCGCACGGCTCCGCCAGCCAGGCTGACATGGGTGCTGCTGACTACCCTGTCCGGGTCGAAAAACTGGCTGATCCCCAGGCCGTCGCACTCGGGGCAGGCGCCGTTCGGGTTATTGAAGGAGAACATGCGCGGCTCGAGTTCCTGCAGGCTGTAGTCGCAGTAGGGGCAGGCATAGCGCGCACTGAACAGCTTTTCCTGCAGGGCGCTGTCTTCGTCCATGGGTGAAATCATGGCGATGCCGTCGGTCAGGGTAATTGCCGTTTCAAAAGACTCGGCGAGCCGTTGCTTCAGGTCTTCGCGCACCTTGATCCGGTCGACAACCACCTCGATGTTGTGCTTGCGGCGTAATTCCAGCGCAGGGACTTCATCCAGGTCATAAACCACCCCATCAACGCGCGCCCGGACAAATCCCTGTGCCCTCAATTCGTTGAACAACTGCAGGTGCTCACCCTTACGGTTGCGCACGACCGGCGCGAGCAGCATGAGCTTGCTGCCTTGCGGTATGTTGAGCACGTGATCCACCATCTGGCTGATGGTCTGGGCCTCGAGAGGAATGGAATGGTCGGGACAGCAGGGCGTACCGACCCGCGCAAACAACAATCTCAGGTAGTCGTAGATCTCGGTGATCGTACCCACGGTGGAGCGGGGGTTGTGCGAAGTGGATTTCTGTTCAATGGAAATGGCGGGAGACAGGCCCTCGATGTGATCGACATCCGGTTTTTCCATAAGGGACAGAAATTGGCGTGCATAGGCGGACAACGATTCCACGTAACGGCGCTGGCCTTCCGCGTAGATCGTGTCGAATGCGAGCGAGGATTTGCCTGAACCCGAAATCCCGGTGACCACGATCAGTTTGTCCCGTGGCAGGTCCAGGTCGACGTTGTCGAGATTGTGCGTGCGGGCGCCGCGGATTTGTATCTGCTTCATAAACCCCATCTTTATAAAATTTAGCCGGGAACTCCGGCCGGATCCAAACCATCTACTATACTCCTTGTTGGACCACTAGCTGGCAAAGTCCTGTATGATTTGTCCCGGGTGCGGGAGTGAGCGCCTCCCCGGCAAAAATGTTTATCCAAAAAGGTTGACCGGAACCTCTAAAAACGCTAACATTTCCGCCCTTTTGCAGGCCCGTTTCCACACGGAGCAGGAATCCAATGTACGCAGTATTTAAAACCGGTGGCAAGCAGTATCGCGCAAGCACCGGCGACGTGATAAAAGTCGAAAAAATTGAAGCCGAAAAAGGCGCTACGATTGAACTTGACCAGGTACTGATGGTCGGTGAAGGTGAAGACGTAAAGGTCGGTACGCCTTTTCTCGAAGGCGGTAAAGTCACTGCTACGGTGCTCGATCAGGGCCGCGGTGACAAAATCACGGTGATCAAGTTCAAGCGTCGCAAGAACTATCGCAGGCAGATGGGGCATCGGCAGTATTTCACGCAAATTGAAATCACCGGCATCGACGCCTGATAGCGGAGGAATTGACTCATGGCACATAAAAAAGCAGGCGGCAGTACACGTAACGGCCGCGATTCGAATCCAAAATACCTTGGCGTAAAGCGCTACGGTGGTGAATCTGTACTGGCTGGCAACATCATTGTTCGTCAGCGGGGTACTCGTTTCCACGCCGGAGATAACGTTGGTGTTGGCCGCGACCACACACTGTACGC
This sequence comes from Oceanospirillum sp., assembly GCA_048636595.1. GTDB lineage: Bacteria > Pseudomonadota > Gammaproteobacteria > Xanthomonadales > SZUA-36 > JAJRRA01. The sequence goes on from JAIVWI010000031.1 coordinate 13,340, forward strand.
ATTGAAGGACGGCAAGGTTAAGTTCCAACACAAGGGCTTGCCGAAACGCAAATTCGTCAGTATTGAAACATCCTGACCCTGAACCGGTTCTTTAGGAAAAACCCCGCTCAGGCGGGGTTTTTTGTAAGCCTATGAAATTTGTTGATGAAGCCAATATTGTCGTGATTGCCGGGAACGGTGGGAACGGTTCCGCATCTTTCCGCAGGGAAAAATATATTCCTTTCGGTGGGCCGGACGGGGGTGACGGGGGACGTGGCGGCAGCGTGCTGCTCGAAGGTGATTCCGGTTTGAACACCCTCGTTGATTTCCGCCACCTGCGGAAATATAAGGCGCAAAATGGCCAGCATGGATCGAGCAGGAACAAGACTGGCAAAAGTGGTGAAAATGTGGTGGTCAGGGTGCCGCTGGGCACCGTCATCACCGATGCGGAAACCGGTGAGCGCGTTGGCGACGTGACCGATCACCACCAGCAGTTGCTGGTGGCGAAGGGCGGCCGGGGCGGCCTCGGCAATGTCCACTTCAAGAGTTCCACCAATCGCTCACCCCGGCAGACAGTGCCTGGCTCTGCCGGGGATACATTCGACCTGCACCTGGAGCTGAAGGTGCTGGCCGATGTCGGCCTGCTGGGGTTCCCCAATGCCGGTAAATCCACGCTGATCAGTACCGTCTCGGCTGCACGGCCCAAGGTCGCTGACTACCCGTTCACCACCCTCTATCCCAATCTTGGCGTGGTGCGCATCGACGTGAACCGGAGTTTCGTGATTGCTGATATTCCCGGGCTGATCGAGGGCGCCGCAGAGGGTACCGGGCTTGGTATCCAGTTTCTTAAGCATTTGCAGCGCACGCGCTTGTTGCTTCACCTGGTAGATCTCGCGCCGCTGATGCTGGATGTCGACCCGGTTGAGCAGGTACGGCAACTGCAAAAAGAACTGCGGAATTTTGACCCGGGCCTGATGGACAAACCCCGCTGGCTGGTATTTACCAAAGCCGACCTGTTGCCACCGGACGAAGCCCGGAGCAAGGCGGAAGAAGCAGTAGCTGCGCTGGGCTGGAAAGACCCCTGGATGTTGATCTCCTCGGTGACCAAAAGCGGTACCGATGATTTGATGCAAAAAGTATCCCTGGAGCTGGAAGTTCTGGCAGACGAGGCGGCCGCTCAATCAGAAGAACCGTTGTAAGAGCCCGCTTGCGGGCGACCTTTCCAGAGCCTTTCTTACAAATGGATGGCCACAAAAAAGCCCCGCTAATTGCAGGGCTTTTCCATAATACAGGTGCAGACTGCCTGGTAAATCCGGTGGTTTACCCGGTTATTTACATGGCCCTCACGTGGCTGTTAAGCCGTGATTTATGCCGTGCAGCCTTGTTTTTAGGCATAATGCCTTTTGCCACTGAGCGGTCGATCGCCGGCACGGCCACCTTGTAGGCGGCATCGGCTGCGGACTTGTCACCGGACTCGATGGCTTTCAGAACGTTCTTGATGGTTGTACGGACGTGAGAACGCTGACTGGCGTTGCGACGGCGGTTGCGTTCTGACTGACGTGCCCGTTTGCGAGCTGATAAACTGTTAGCCAAAGTATTTCTCCAACATAAATTCAAAAATCAAGCCGACTATTTTCTTATTTTTCCGCGCACAGGTCAATACAATATGAACTGGAAAATAGTTGGACTGGCTGGGAGCGTTGGTGTGTTGCAGGAGCAAAGGACTTGAAACTGCTGAAATCCACCGTCTCGGTGGGCTCTGCGACCATTGTTTCGCGCATCCTGGGGTTTGTTCGCGATATTGTTTTCGCCCGCTATTTCGGTGTCAGCGGCGAAACCGATGCTTTTTTTCTCGCCTTCAAGATCCCGAATTTCATGCGCCGCCTGTTTGCCGAAGGTTCCTTTTCACTGGCTTTTGTCCCGGTTCTATCCGAGGTGCGGGAGGCTGGTGACCGTCAGGCGCTGAAAGATCTCATCGATAACGTCACCGGAACCCTGGCCGGAATTTTGCTGGTGATCACGGCGATCGGTATCCTGGCCGCTCCCGCTGTGCTGGCGATTTTCGCACCAGGCTGGCTGATCGAGGGCCGGCCTGAGTTCGGACTGTCGGCCGACATGTTGCGGATCACGTTTCCGTATGTACTGCTGATCTCGTTGACCGCCTTGTCCGGCGGAATATTGAATACCTTTGAGCGCTTCCTGGTGCCGGCCCTGACTCCGGTGCTGCTGAATATTTCCCTGATCGCCGCCACCGTGCTGCTTTCCGGCCGGATGGAAGTGCCAATCAAGGCCCTGGCCTGGGGTGTTCTGGCCGCCGGCATCGCCCAGTTGTTGATCCAGATCCCGGCATTGATGAGGCTTGGCGTGATGCCCCGTCCGCGCTGGGGCTGGCGGCATTCCGGTGTGCGTAAAATTCTGCGCCTGATGATCCCGACCCTGATCGGTTCATCGGTCGCCCAGGTCAACCTGCTGTTGGATATGGTGATCGCCACCTTCCTGGTCAGTGGCAGCGTGACCTGGCTGTATTACTCGGACCGGCTATTGGAGTTCCCGCTGGGCGTCTTTGGTGTTGCCCTTTCCACGGTCATCCTGCCGAACCTCTCACGAAAATTTGCCGCGCAAAGCCCGCAAGCTTTTTCTGCAACGCTGGACTGGGCGTTGAGGCTGGCGCTGATCATTACGTTGCCGGCTGCGCTGGGCCTCGCCGTGCTGGCCAAACCGATCCTGATTACATTGTTCCAATACCAGGCATTTGTACTGAACGACGTGGAAATGTCGGCGCTGAGCCTGGCCGCCTACGCCACCGGCCTGCCGGCTTTTATTGCAGTCAAGGTGCTGGCGCCGGGCTATTACGCCCGTCAGGACACCAAGACCCCGGTGAAAATCGCGATTACGGCGATGGTTTCCAATATGCTGTTGAATTTCCTGTTTGTCGGCACGCTGGTGGCTATCGGGTTCAATGGACCGCATACCGGCCTGGCTTTGGCCAGTTCCGCGGCGGCCTACATCAACGCGATCCTGCTGTACCGGGGGCTGCGCCGCCAGGGAGTCTACCGGCCAGAACCCGGCTGGTCCCGGGTTACCGGCGCCGTGGTGCTGGGCAGCCTGGCCATGGTGGCTGTCCTGTTGTGGCAGTACGGTGATATCCATCAGTGGGTCGAAGCTTCAGCCATTGCACGGACCATCCATTTGACCACATTAATTGGCTTCAGCATGCTGGTCTACGGGCTGGTGATCATCGTTGGCGGGCTGAGGAAGCACCACCTGGTGAAAGGGGCCAGTTGAACCCGTTTTTTATATCACTTCACTGGTATAATCCGGTGTTTTTTGTGGCAACATGCGGGCCAGTGACACCATGCGCGTAATCAGAAACAGGCCGGGTAAAATACTTGCGGGATCATTTGCTTCCCGGCCTTCGGTCGTGGCCGTTGGTAATTTTGACGGCATGCACCGCGGGCACATGGCCCTGATCGAACGTTGCCGGGAGGTGGCCTCGGCTGACGATGCGATCGCCATGGTGACTTTCGAGCCCCTGCCACAGGCTTTCTTCATGCCGGGGCATGAGCCGGGGCGGCTCTCGACGGTGTACCAAAAACTGTCCTCTTTTCAGGCGGCCGGGGTGGATATTGTCTGGTTGATGCGGTTTGGGAAGGAACTGGCCAGCTTGTCGGCACGGGAATTTGTCAGGCAAGTGTTACATGCGGACATGCGTGCGAAATGCGTTGTGATTGGCGAGGATTTCCGCTTCGGGCGAGGCCGTGAAGGCAACGTCGAGATGCTGAAGCAATTTGGCGCGGAAATGGATTTTGCGGTGGAGACAGTCGCCGCAGTTGAGTGTGGCGGCCAGCGGATATCCAGCAGCAGAATCCGGCAACAGCTGGCGGCAGGTGATTTCCAGGCTGCGGCCGAATGCCTGGGCCGGCCATTCCGGATGGAGGGCCACGTGGTCCGCGGAGCGAACCTGGGCAAAAAGCTTGGTTATCCCACGGCAAACCTGAAAATCCGGGCCCGCCCCAGCCCCTTGCACGGTGTTTTTGCTGTTTATGCACGCTGCACCGGTGACCGCTGGCGGGCCGGGGTCAGCAACCTGGGCTGGAGGCCGGCCGTAGATGGAAAAGAGCCTCTGCTGGAAGTGCATTTTTTTGATTTTGACAAAGACATCTACGGACAGCGCCTTGAAGTGCAATTTGTGGCAAAGTTACGGGATGAACTGGATTTCAAGCGCATTGACGACCTCATTGTTCAAATGAAAAACGATGAAGCAGAAGCCAGGGCTTGCCTGGCACAGATAACAACGCCGGAAAACTGAAGAATGGATTACAAAGATACGATCAATCTGCCGAAAACGGCTTTCAAGATGAAGGCCAGCCTGGCCAACCGTGAGCCAGTGATGCTGGCGGCCTGGGAAAAAGCAGACCTCTACCATCAAATCCAGCAGAAAACTGCGGACCGCCCGCTGTGGATTCTCCACGATGGCCCCCCATATGCCAACGGTGATCTCCACATGGGCCATGCGGTCAACAAGATTCTGAAAGACATGGTGGTCAAGTCGCGCCTGATGGCGGGCTTTCGTTCTCCCTACGTCCCGGGTTGGGACTGTCACGGGCTGCCCATCGAACACCAGGTGGAGAAAAAGATCGGGAAAGTCGGCCACAAGGTCGATGCCGCCACTTTCCGGAAAAAATGCCGCGAATACGCCGGACGCCAGATTGAATTGCAGAAAACCGGTTTCAGGCGCATGGGCGTTCTGGGTGATTGGAACAATCCCTACGCTACCAAGGATTTTCTTTATGAAGCCGATATGGTCCGGGCCCTGGCATCGATCATAGAAGCCGGCCATCTCATGCAGGGCGTCAAACCGGTGAACTGGTGTTTTGACTGTGGTTCGGCGCTGGCCGAGGCGGAAATCGAATACCAGGATAAAACATCACCGGCGATCGACGTGATGTTCCGCGCGGTGGATTCTGGAGCCTTGTTTGCCGCTTTTGGAGTGGAACCGGTTGAAGGTGAAACCGGCATCCCCATATGGACAACCACCCCCTGGACGCTGCCCGCCAACGAAGCCGTGGCTCTGCACGCAGAGTTGGACTACGTCCTGGTCAACGGCCTGGCCCATGGTGAGCCGATCAACCTCGTGCTTGCCGCAGAGTTGGAAGATACGGTGAGCGCGCGCCTGGGCCTGGAAAATGTCCGTGAACTGGGCAGGGCAAAAGGCTCCGCGCTGGAGCACTTGCGCCTGCACCACCCTTTTTATTCGCGTGAAGTACCCGTGATCCTGGGTGACCATGTGACGACCGAGGCCGGCACCGGCGCGGTACACACGGCGCCGGGGCACGGTGAAGAGGATTTCCAGGTTGGCCGCCTGTACGATCTTCCGGTCACCAGTCCGGTGGGCAGTGATGGCCGCTTTTTGGATGACGTTGAGCTGTTTTCCGGGCTGTGGGTGTGGAAAGCGAACGAGGAGATCCTGAAGGTGATGCACACCAACGGGACCCTGCTGTTCAACGAGGATTACGAACACAGCTATCCCCATTGCTGGCGGCACAAGACGCCAACAGCCTACCGCGTGACGCCGCAGTGGTTTATCAGCATGGACCAGGCCGGCCTGCAGGAAAAAGCCATCGAGGCTATAAAAAACGTGCGCTGGGTGCCGGAATGGGGTGCGGAGCGCATCCGGGGCATGGTCGCGAGCCGCCCGGACTGGTGTATTTCCAGGCAAAGGACCTGGGGCGTGCCGATTACCCTGTTTGTCGACCGGCAAACGGATGAACTGCATCCCGATTCCATCAGCTTGATGCACAAAGTAGCGGATCTGATAGAAGAACACGGTGTGGATTGCTGGTATACCGATGAGATTTACCGGCAACTGGGTGTGGATGAAACGAAATACCAACGGCTGAACGATATTCTCGATGTCTGGTTCGACTCAGGCGTATCACACCGCTGCGTGCTGGACGAACGCGAAGAACTGGAGCGCCCGGCCCAGCTTTACCTCGAGGGTTCGGATCAGCATCGCGGCTGGTTCCAGTCATCCCTGCTCACTTCGGTTGCCATGCACGGCGTTGCTCCCTACGAGCAGGTGCTGACCCATGGTTTTGTGGTCGACGCGGACGGGCGCAAGATGTCGAAATCACTGGGCAACGTCATAGCGCCGATCAAGGTAATGAACACCCTGGGCGCCGATGTGATGCGCCTGTGGGTGGCGGCAGCGGACTACCGCGGTGAAATGAGCGTTTCCGACGAAATTCTCAAACGCGTATCAGACGCCTACCGCCGCATTCGCAATACCATCCGGTTTCTGCTGGGCAACCTGGATGGCTTTACCCCTGACCAGGTCCTTGACCCACAAGACATGCTGCTGCTGGACCGCTGGGCCGTAGACCGCGCCCTGCAATTGCAGGAGCAGGTGACGCAGGCCTACGATGATTACCAGTTCCTGAATATTTACCAGAAAGTGCACCATTTCTGTGCTGTGGACATGGGTGCGTTTTACCTGGATATTCTGAAAGACCGTTTGTACACCATGGCTTATGACAGCCCGGCGCGCAGATCTGCACAGACCGCCATGTACCACGTACTGGAGGCCATGGTGCGCTGGATTGCGCCAATACTCAGTTTTACCGCCGAGGAAATTCACCAGCATGTGCCCGGTGAGCGCAGCAGCAGCATTTTCTTCGAAACCTGGTACGAGGGGCTTTTCGCACTGGATGATGCGGAAACCGGGCGCCAGCGCTGGCAGCAGATCATCTCGGTGAGGGACGCGGTCAGCAAATCCATTGAAACAGTCCGCCAGGACGGCAGGGCCGGTTCTTCGCTGGCCGTTGAAGTTGATCTGTGGCTGGACGGGGAAATTCGTGACGCCATCGACTGGCTCGGGGATGAACTGAGGTTTGTGCTCCTGACATCCGAGGCCAGCAGTGGTGATATCGCGGCGGCGCCGGCGGATGCTGAAAACATTCAACTGGAGGGTGGCAGGCTGGCCCTGGTGGTTACGCCTTCAGAGCATGAAAAATGTGTACGATGCTGGCACTACCGGGCTGACGTGGGCGCCCACCGGGATCACCCTGAACTCTGCAGCCGTTGCGTGGACAACGTAAGCGGGAAAGGAGAGACCAGGCGCATCGCCTGACGACCCTGCCAATGAGCGATGCACAGACAAAAACGGTACGCAGCGTGTTTCCACCTCTTCCGTGGATGTGGCTGTGCGTCAGCGTGCTGGTGATTCTGCTGGACTGGCAAACCAAGCAGATGGCCAGTGAATCGCTGGCTCTGTACCGCCCCCAGGAAATTTTCTCCTGGCTGAATATGACCCTGGCGCACAACTACGGTGCAGCGTTCAGCTTTCTCAATAATGCCGGTGGCTGGCAGCGTTGGTTTTTTGTTGTGCTGGCGTCGGGAGTAAGCCTGATACTGTTGGTTTGGTTACTGCGCCTGCCTCGCCACGAGTGGCGCACCGGCTTGTCACTGGCGCTGATCATCGGCGGGGCAGTCGGAAACCTGATCGATCGTATCCAACTGGGTTATGTCGTTGATTTTATCGATGTCTATTTTCGGGACTGGCATTATCCGGCATTCAATGTCGCAGATTCCGCGATTACGGTAGGCGTAGTGCTGCTGTTGCTGGATAGCGTTCTCCAGGCTTTTAAGCGGAAAGATGCGTCCAGGCAGGAGGACGGGCTGCAATGAAAGTTTTCCTCGCCAACCCCAGGGGGTTTTGTGCCGGCGTGGACCGGGCCATCGATATTGTGGAGCGCGCGCTTGAATTGTTTGGGGCGCCGATTTATGTACGTCATGAAGTAGTGCATAACCGTTTCGTTGTCGACAAGCTCACCCTGGCCGGGGCGATTTTTGTTGATGAACTGGACCAGGTACCCGACAACTCCATCGTAATATTCAGTGCGCACGGTGTATCCCAGTCCGTGCGGGAAGCCGGAGATGAGCGCGGTCTTAAAGTATTCGATGCCACCTGTCCCCTGGTGACCAAGGTTCACATGGAGGTCGCCCGGCACTGCAGGGCAGGGCGGGATGCAGTGCTTATCGGCCATGCCGGCCACCCCGAGGTGGAAGGTACACTCGGACAGTGGTTGGATTCACCGCCGGATAACAACCGTATTTACCTGGTCGAGTCTCCCGAAGACGTGCAATCACTTGAAGTCGAACACCCTGAGGACATTGCCTACGTCACCCAGACGACATTATCCGTGGACGACGCACAGAACGTCATCCAGACTCTGAAGGAACGGTTCCCGGCGATCCGGGGGCCGAAGCGCGATGA
>JAIVWI010000032.1:0-21124 GCA_048636595.1 Oceanospirillum sp.
GAAGGCTGTGGTACGGAAGAAAGTGACGGGATCATGTCGGAATTGAGAGAAAAACATCTGCACTTGTATGATGCGCTTGGCTTAGCGCCGTCAACGGGTTTCGAAAATTTCTGGAACGGTATGCGAGAGGTGCTGCCGGTGCCCGGCTCCGAACTCAAGCCTGCACAAAAAGCGCTTTTGCTCGCGCAGGGTGAGCTGCTTTCCAGCCTGATCGGCAGTGAAGTATTGACGGCTGCTCAACTGGCTCCGGTTTGGCAGGATGCCCGTAATTTGTTGGAAATAGAACACGGTTCAGATTCAGATGTGCTGGCGGCGCGTTGCGGCGACCATGCGGACCCCGCACTGGAACAACGACTGGCGGAACAGGGAAATTTGCACATTACGCAGGGCTTCATCGCTGCGGGCCCGGATGGAGTAACCTGCCTGCTGGGCAGGGGTGGATCAGACACGTCTGCAGCCTACCTGGCAGCAAGACTGCAGGCCGGGGCCCTGGAAATCTGGACCGATGTGCCCGGAATATTCAGCGCCGATCCCCGTGTAGTGCCCGAAGCGCGTTTGCTCAACAGGCTCAGTTACAGCGAGGCGCAGGAGCTGGCTTCAATGGGCGCCAGGGTCCTGCACCCGCCCAGCGTTCAGCCGGCCCGGCGTCACGGTATTCCGATATACATCAAGGATACAAATCGACCTGGTGAACCGGGGACACGCATCGGAATGCGCATGGAGCGGGATGAAGCCCGGGTTAAAGGCGTTGTGAGTCGTGCCGACATCACGCTGATCAGCATGGAAAATCCCGCAATGTGGAGGCAAGCCGGATTCCTGGCGGATGCGTTTGCTGTATTCAAGCGTCATGGTTTCTCGGTTGACCTGATTTCAACTTCCGAGTCTACCGTGACAGTCAGTCTCGACCCCCAGCTCACCGCCCATTCCGATGAAATACGAATGTCCGCTTTCCTGGAAGACCTGACCGGCTTGTGCAAGGTCAAGATGCATTCAGCTTGCGTATCCATCAGCCTGGTTGGCAATTCGATCCGGACCATTCTTGGGCGTTTGTCGGCTGCGCTGGACGTGTTCCAGGACCGGCATGTACACATGGTGACGCAATCAGCAAATGACCTGAACCTCACCCTGGTTGTCGATCCGGAACACGCCGTCAGCCTGGTGCGCAAACTGCACCAGTTGTTGATAGCCTCGCAGGCGGATAACCGGCCGGATCTCGGGCCAAGCTGGATCGAGTTGACCCGCCTCAAAACCCCGGCCGACTTTCCCGAACCCTGGTGGAAGAGCAAGGCGGATCAGCTGCAACTATTGATGAAAGGTCGTGAATCCGCCTACGTCTATGATCTGGAAACGACGCGCCGGGCTGCGAGGCGATTGTTGGAACTCGGTTCCGTGAGCCGTGTCTTGTACTCGGTAAAAGCCAATGACCATGCCGAACTGCTCCGCGCGATCGCGCAGGAGGGACTCGGTTTTGAGTGCGTGTCCATGGATGAAGTGCATCACGTTCTGTCGACCATCCAGGGGATTGAGACAAAAGAAATACTGTTTACGCCCAACTTTGCTTCACGGCATGAATACGAGGCCGCGCTGCAATTGGGTGTTCGCCTCACCGTGGACAATTACTGGGCGCTGCAACAATGGCCGGAACTGTTCGCGGGTCAGGATATTTTTCTGCGGCTCGACCTGGACACAGGCTATGGACACCATAAAAAGGTCATTACATCGGGTGCAGACTCCAAGTTCGGGATATCACTGGAGCACATCCCGGATATCCTGGTTTTATTACAAACACACGGCATTCGCGTGCTTGGCTTTCATGCCCATACGGGCAGCGGTGTGCACAATGTGGAAGCCTGGTGTGAGCAATTGCAACGTTTCCTTGAGGTTTTGCCGGAGTTTCCTGATGTGCGGGTGCTGGACCTTGGTGGTGGCCTGGGTGTTCCGGACCGAACAGATCAGGCCGGCATTGATCTGAGCAGGCTTGACGAACTGCTGGGCAGGACCATGGCGGGCCAGGACGTGGAGTTGTGGCTGGAGCCGGGCCGCTACCTGGTGGCCGAGAGTGGCGTGCTCCTGTCACGTGTGACCCAACTCAAGACCAAGGGCCAGTATCACTACCTGGGTGTCAGCACAGGAATGAATTCCCTGATCCGTCCAGCCCTGTACGGCGCCTATCATGACATCGTCAATCTGAGCCGCTTGAATGAGGCCGCGGACAGGCATTACCGGGTGGTAGGACCCATTTGTGAATCAGGTGACGTGCTGGGTGAAAGCCGGTTCCTGCCGCAAAGCGAGGAGGGCGATATTATCCTCATTGCCAACACCGGCGCTTATGGCCGGGTTATGTCATCCAGTTACAATCGCCGCGCACCGGCTGAGGAATGTATTTTGGAATGAGGGCGGGAATCAGCCGCTTCAACTATTCTCTGTAGGTGTGCGGTGTCGGCTGCTTTTCTGGTTCGCATCTGTTTGAAGCCTCCAAAAGCTGAGACGAAGAAGTGAACTTAGCTCTCAGGCTACAGATAATAGAAAAACGTTAATGAGTTTTTTCATACATATCTTCCACATTTACTCTGAATTGCTAAAGGGCCGGGCCTGCTTAAAATAAACTTTTCGCTCGCCCGTGCCGAAATCGTCCACCTTGTATTCAAGATCTATAGCGAACAAGCCGTTCTTATCTTGAGGATCATCGAGTTGCTTGAAATGGTCATGCAGGGTACGTATCACATTCACCATCATATCGAGTTCGCTACCCAGGAACACAGGTTCTCTAATACCGAGGTCCTTGTTTACCTTCGTTTCTGATGATCGTTTGATATAGACACGTTCGGTGTATTTCGTGCTGAAATTATACGTGGTCATTGGATCAAAAAACACAATCATTTCTTCCGCCACTACGCCTGGTGAAGGGTTGGTAACACTGTATTCGCCGTTCTGGTTATTGAAGTAGACCCCTGTTGACAACCCGGACTGGCTTTTCACGTCGGTGATATTTCTTGAGATTGCTACGCCGTTGCCTTCTTCTTCCGGAAACCCTGGGTTCAATTGAATCGCGGCGAAAACCGTTTCGTGGTTGATGCCGTAAAACTCACGCTCGTCGAACGCTCTTCGGTTCCAGACTGAAGCCCAAACGGTTCTAATCGCCTTCTCGATACTGCTGCCCTTTTCGTCGGGTTTGAATGAGGTTGAAGTGTACAGCCCCGCACCACTGAAATTGGCCAAATCTTCAGAATTGGTTGAACTTCGAAAACGCACGCTTTCGGTTGGATAGTGGGTATCGATTTTGGCCTTTACATCCGCGATCAACCGAGGGTTGATGGACGTTTGCATAAGCTTTTCCCGAAGCGCTGCGAGCAGTTTCTCTGTCTCAACCGGATCATTCTTTGCACGAATCTTTTCAATGGTATCTTTGATTGATAAGTCGATCCCTGTGTCTTTTATGTGCGCATCATAGTATGCAAAGGGGATGGCGAAACCTGGCCGGACGATTTGATAGTCAGTCTTGTCTTTCAAGACATTATGAATCTCGGCATAGTTCGCAGCCTTAGCGCCCACCAGATTAGCGTCTTTTGCGCCAATCTCGCTGTGGTCCAACACTCTTTTCACATCCAGGCGAACCGCTGGTAGATTACCGATGGCAGGTGGCCTGGATGACTGCCAGTGTATCTCGGCCTCTTTTCTGTCGACCACTTCGATTCTGACGTCATCGCCTTTTAAACTCATTTTAACCAGCGCGTTACTGTGAACCAGTTCCGCAAATTCTGAAGACATGATATTAGGAAATACCATGTTTGGTGTATTGCGTTGTTTCGATTTAAGGTTTATATGGTCAAGGTCGGTCTGTGCTTGTTCGGTGATAACGCCTGCAACCACAGTCAGGTCAAGCGGCAATGACTGAAACACCGGAATACTCTCTGTGTTAAGCGAGGAGTAAACATCTGTGGTTCTCAGCATATCGTCTTTCGAAATATATTTTAGGTAGCCATAGGCGATGCCATCCCACATAACGCGTTTTCTGGCTGTACCCTCAGCGGCCAATTTGATGTCGTTGGTAAGCTTAGCAAAGTCAATCAACAATGACGCCTTTAAGGTATCATCAATCACGCCGGCCACGGCGGGTTCTATGCTTTTCCAGGCTACAAGTTGTTCTCCATACATTCTCTCGATGTTATCAGTCGCATAGATGACGGCAACTGACACAAAATTGGCTATTTCTAGCAAACGTTCAAGATCTCGGCCTTCGACAGAATCGTTAAAATCGCGAATATCTGCGAGGAGCTTTTTACGTTGTTTTTTCTTAATCAACCCGGAAGAAAATGCTGAGTTGATTGCAACGAACATGCGCGATTGAATATCGGAGTTCGAAGAATTTGCGTCAATACCGCTATTCAATACATCAATCTGCAAATATTGGTTGAGCTGGATGATAAAACGAATCGCTTCAAGCGGGTAGGAATCTGCTTTTTCCATGCGCTTCATAAGTGCAGCCCCAATTTCTGAAAGCGCTTCGAGTTGGCTGATAGAGTTGTGGGTATTTTTCAGCGAAGCGATAGTTGCGAGTTGCTGTTTATTCAGATTGGGTTCAAGCCTGTTTGCCGTTTTCTTTAAAAAATCGGCATTTACTTCAAAATAGTTGTTGAGCGATTTCAGCAACAGTTCAATATCAGCCTTACGCAAATTCGAACCTTCGTACTTATGATTAAAGGCCTCCAGGATCGTGATGGCATCCCGCGAAAGCGAGTTATGGATTCCATTGCGAATAGTGGAAAATTCGCTTTTGTATTTTGGCTCGATACTCTGCGAAATAGCATCGACCTCATTTCTCAGTGTGTTAATAGACACGCCGGAGGTGGAATTTAAGTCGTATCGAACCAGAATCTGATATAGAGATAGATACTCATTGCGTGTCCGCATGTGCCTCGCTACATACTCAGCGAGATGATTCAGATATAAAACTTCATATTCAGAACTCGCTGTTCCCCGCGCATAAAAGGTTTTTGCCATCTTTGTGGCGGGAAATTTGAGGTTGTAAAAGCGTTCTATGATGGTGTGCTTGAACACATTTAGCACGTCTTCCATTGCCTGATCGTTGGCCATGAATTTTTCATGGTCGATATCAAAAATTGTGCTGTTGGCATCGCCAACTACGTTTTTCGCGTATAAATAGTAATAGTTGGTCGCGAAAACATTGGCAATATAAAAATCAAGCTCTGCTAGCTTATGTGCGCCTTTGTCGCGAAAGGCTGAATAAAACAGGATTTCGCCCTTTTCGCCTGGAAAGCCACCGCCTTTCTTGCAAAACCTGCCTTCGGTAGTTTGCTTGGCATAGCAGCCGTATGGACCTTTCCACTTCTCATTGACCGATGCGGCAAAGAGCGTTTGAATCGCTTCAAGATCTCTTTGATTTTGGGCGGATAGTACGCCACTTATCATCAGCAATAGCAACGTAATTAGGCTAGTTGTTCTCATGCAGTCTATTCCAACCCATAAATGAGCCTGATACAGGGTAGTTGAAGAGGATAGTACGTATTAACGCCATTTTCTCTGGAATCCGCAAATATTCAACAACCTTTTTCCTCGTTTTTCCCCGGATCACTGCTAAATTTCACCGGAATTCGGTTACTTTGGACTGAATTTGTCCCTGCGACACTTCTAGTTCAGGCTAATTCCCGAGCACAAGACGAATGACAACCTGCCGCACAGATCAGTACAGCCGATCGTTTGAATGATGGGTTTCCTCAAACAAGCCAACTCCCGGAGGAGCTCGACTTTCAGGTAAACAAGCAACTTCCTGTGCAGGGATGATCCTATTCAGGTGGGTGAGTATTTTCCTGATCACCACCGGGTCTTCTCGGCAATTGCTCCCGGCATGGCTCTACCTCCCACATCCCTGTGGTCGAATACAGGCTATGATCTTGACGGCGCCACCGCATTCGCCGCAGGTTTCAAAGCTACCTCATCCTCGGCAATTACTCCTGCATTGCCCTACTACTGTCCGTCCATGGACATATGCTCTCGCCCCCCACCTTTTCAATTATCATCAAGCCAGGCTTCAGGCAGCGGGAAGGTACACACCAGGTTACGGTCGCCGTAAACGTTGTCAATCCGGCTGACCGGAGCCCAGAACTTGTTCAGGCGCAGCCCTCTGGCCGGATATGCCGCCTGTTCCCGGCTGTATCCGTGGGCCCAGTCTCCAGCCAGGTCTTCGACCGGGTGGGGGGCGTTCTTGAGCGGGTTATCTTCAGCATCTGATTCGCCTTGTTCGACGGCCCGGATTTCCTCTCGTATGGACAACATCGCTTCGCAAAAACGATCGATCTCCGCCAGTGACTCACTTTCGGTCGGTTCGATCATCAATGTTCCGGGTACGGGAAACGACATGGTTGGTGAATGGAATCCGTAGTCGATCAGGCGTTTTGCCACGTCCTCCTCGCTAATACCGCAGGATTCCTTGAACGGTCTCAGGTCGACAATGCATTCATGCGCCACGCGCCCGTTACGACCCGTGTACAGGATTGGAAAAGCACCGGAAAGACGGCTGGCGATGTAGTTGGCGCTCAGGATCGCTACCTGGGTAGCCATTTTCATGCCATCCCGGCCCATCATGGCGATGTAAGCCCAGGAAATCGGCAGAATACCGGCGCTGCCCCAGGGTGCTGCTGAGATAGCCCGGTTGTTTTCAAACTCTCCATTCATCGACACTACGCAATGCCCGGGAAGGAACGGTTGCAGGTGTTTGCCGACACAAATCGGGCCCACTCCCGGACCACCGCCCCCATGCGGAATGCTAAAAGTCTTGTGGAGGTTAAGGTGAGAGACGTCCGCACCGAACTTGCCCGGAGCCGCACATCCTACCAGCGCATTGAGGTTGGCGCCGTCCAGGTAAACCTGGCCACCGTGTTCATGAATGACTTCACAGATTTCCCTGATGTCCTCCTCGAACACACCGTGTGTGGATGGGTAGGTGATCATCAGCGCAGCCAGGTCTGTAGAATAGTTTGCTGCTTTTTCGCGCAGATCGGTGAGGTCCACGTTGCCCTGTTCATCGCACTTCACCGTGATGATTTTCAGCCCGGCCATGGCGGCGCTGGCGGGGTTCGTACCATGAGCCGATGATGGGATGAGGCAGATATTCCGTTCTGAATCGCCGCGGGATTCATGATAGGCCTTGATGACCAGCAGACCGGCGTATTCACCTTGGGAACCGGCATTGGGCTGGAGGGATACCGCGTCATATCCCGTGCAGGAGATCAGCATCTCCTGGAGTTCCCGCAGCAATTGCTGGTAACCCTCTGTCTGCTCAGGAGGCGCGAAGGGGTGAATGTCACTGAATTCCGGCCAGGTGATCGGCATCATTTCCGTGGTGGCGTTCAGTTTCATGGTGCAGGAACCCAGGGAGATCATCGCGTGGGCCAGTGACAGGTCCTTGTTTTCCAGCCGTTTCAGGTAGCGCAGCATTTCTGTTTCGGAGTGGTGGTTGTAGAACACCGGGTGCTGGAGAAAGTCACTTTCACGTCGCAGTGTTTCCGGAATCGCTGAGTAGTCAACAGCGAGGCGCCGGTCGATTTCGAGCACAGCCCCAACCCCGGCTTCGGCTCCTTTATTCCCGCTGAATGCCTGAAATAGAGCGGCCACGTGATCACGGGTCGTCTTTTCATTGACACTCATTCCCAGCACGGTCTTGCCATCTCTCCTCAGGTTGATTCCTGCATCGAGGGCACGCTGGTAGACCGCGTTGGCGTCACTGGCTTCCAGTTCAAAAGTCAGCGTGTCAAACCAGGTGTCCGCCCGGGGTTTATAGCCCATTGGGTTCAGACCTTCGGCCAGCAAACAGGTGAGCCGGTGAATCCGTAATGCAATTTTTTTCAGCCTTTCGCGTCCGTGCCAGACGCCATATAGTCCGGCCATCACGGCCAGCAAGGCCTGTGAGGTGCAGATATTGCTCGTCGCCTTGTCGCGGCGGATGTGCTGTTCCCTGGTTTGCAGCGCCATGCGCAGGGCGGGACGCCCCTTGCTGTCCTGTGAGACGCCGATGATTCTTCCCGGGAGGGAGCGTTTGTACGGGTCGCGGGTAGCGAAATATGCAGCATGTGGACCGCCAAACCCCATTGGTACGCCAAAGCGCTGGGTGGTTCCCAGTACGACGTCTGCATCCATCTCGCCCGGCGGCGTCAGTAACACAAGGCTCATCAGGTCAGCGGCAACGCCAACCAGTGCACCGCCTTCGTGCGCACGCGAGATCAGCTCCCGATAATCGGTGATTTCGCCATTCAGTCCTGGATATTGCAGCAAGATTCCAAAAAATTCACCATTGGATAATTCTTCATGAGCATTACCGACAACAATTTCGATGCCAAAGTAGCGCGCACGGTTTTCTACAACGTCACGGGTTTGGGGCAAAATATTTTCATCCAGCAGAAATCGCGAAGATTTGGATTTCCGGTTGACCCGTTGCAACATTGTCATGGCTTCCGCCGCCGCTGTCGCCTCATCCAGCAGTGAAGCATTGGCAATCGGCATGCCGGTCAGGTCGCTGACCATTTGCTGAAAAACCAGCAATGCTTCGAGCCGGCCCTGCGATATTTCGGCCTGGTAAGGTGTGTAAGCGGTATACCAGCCCGGGTTCTCAAGTACATTCCGCTGGATGACGGCAGGCAACTTGGTGTCGTGGTAACCCATGCCGATCATGCTGTGCTGAACCCGGTTCATTGAAGCCATTTCCCGCAATCGCTCAATGGTCTCCGTTTCGTTTCGGGCCCGGGGTAAATCAAGGGGGTCATCCAACGCAATGGAAGGGGGCAGGGTTGTGCTGATCAATTCATCCAGTGACGACACACCTGTCGTCTCCAGCATGATCTGAATATGCTCATCACGCGGACCGATGTGGCGCATGACAAATTCACCGTGATCTTCAAGCTTTGCCAGCGGTGACTTCTCAATCTGTGGGGGCCTGTTGTATTTCATTTTTGTCTTGCTCCGGGGGGCAATTAATTCTGCGTAAGCGACTATGGGACAGGCGCGTGTTTCAGGGTTATTTTACAGCTGATCGAAGCTGATCAATAGATAATGAGATACAAATAATGATCTGCCAGCAGGAACACGAAAAGCAGCATCAGGTAAATGATGGAATAACCGAATGTCTGCATCGGCAGACTCTCATCTTTACCGCTGAGCATGCGCAAGGCATACCAGAGAAATCCGATGTTCAGCACGGTCACACCGGACAGGTACAGCAGGCCGCTCATTCCTGTCAGGAAAGGCAGAATGGACACGATGATCAGCAGGATCGTATAGAACAGGATGTGCCATCGCGTAAATTGCACGCCGTGAGTCACCGGTAACATGGGTATGTCCACCGCCGCGTAGTCATGCCTGCGATGGATGGCCAGCGCCCAGAAATGAGGGGGCGTCCAGGCGTAAATGATCAGAAACAGGATCAATGCACCCGGATCGATGGATCCGGTTACTGCCGTCCAGCCCAGCAATGGCGGCGCTGCACCGGCAGCGCCGCCGATAACGATATTCTGGGGCGTAGCGCGCTTTAACCACAGCGTATAGATAATGGCGTAGCCAATCAGGGAGAAGAATGTCAGCACTGCAGTCAGGGGATTAACCCATACGACCAGCAGGATCATTGAGACCACACCGAGAATGAGTGCAAACCACAAAACTTGGCGAATACCCAGTTGGCCCGAGGGTAACGGCCGGTCACGGGTCCGGGCCATCACAGCGTCTATTCGCCGGTCGAGCAGGTGGTTTATCGCCGCCGCGGAAGAGGCCGCCAGCGCAATTCCCAGAGTGCCGGCGATCACGGCATTCCATGGTGGCCAACCGGGAACAGCAAGAAGCATTCCAACGACCGCGGTGAACACGATGAGGTAGACAACTCTCGGTTTGCACAACTCGAAGTAGCGACCGGCACGCGATGCCATCAGATCAAGCCCTCCTGGGAGTCGAGTGATACAACAGCCAGATCATCATGGCAAGCAGTAATGCACCAACCCCGTTGTGAGCCACGGCGTTGGGCAACGGCAGATAGAGCAGGATGTTCAGTATTCCCAGTGTGACCTGGGCCACCAACAGGGTACCCAGCACGTATCCTCCAGGCTGTGTCCTGGTGTTTCGCAGCATCCTGAAAGTGAGCCAGCCCAGGATGATGAACACAAACAAAGCCCCCGTTCGATGTGCAATGTGGATGGCGACCCGTGAGGGAAGATCGAGTACACCACCTTCGTAATCAACACCAATTTCGCGCCACAGAATAAAACCTTCACGGAAGTCCGAATCCGGCCACATCTCACCCTGGCAGGTAGGGAAATCAGGGCATGCAAGTGCTGAATAGTTGGCGCTGGTCCAGCCGCCCAGCGCCATCTGCATGACCAGCAAAAACAGCCCGGTGATTATTAACGGTCGCATCCTCACCAAAGCCTGGCTCGGCCTGGATGTCCCGCTGCGGTATACCAGCCATAGCAGCAAGCTGAAGGTAGCCAGGCCACCCATCAAATGACTCAGGACCACGATGGGCCACAGCTTCAAGGTGACGGTCCACATGCCCAGTGCAGCCTGGAAGAGAATCAGCACGAGCAGGATTGCGCTCAGAAGACGAAATCCAGCCTGCCGGTTCTCAGATTTCCAGGATAGAAAATTGAGCGCAAGCACTAGCAGCACCAGCGCGCCGGCCAGGTAGCGGTGAACCATTTCTTTCCATGCTTTATCACTTTCCACGGGACGCTCGGGAAAAGCCTGGTTGGCTTCCTCCACTGCCTGTGCCGCCACTGGCCAGGATAACTGGCCGTAACATCCGGGCCAGTCCGGACATCCCAGTCCGGCATCTGAGAGGCGCACAAAGGCGCCGAGAACAATCACGCAAAAGGCGACGATTGCGGCGATAGTGGCCAGTCGATGAAAAGTAGTGTGCATTATTGTTTGTCCAGTTTTGACCAGGTTAAAAGCCGTTTCAAATCCTGCTTTATATAGTTAGGATCACTACCTGCTTCGTAATACATCATTATATTCCCAAGCGGGTCTATCATGTAGACGCCCTTTGCTGGTCCGGCCTGGCCGGAAAGATTCTGCTGGATTCCGGCCAGTGCTGCCGACAGGATGCCTGAGGGATCCCTGATCAAATGAAATTTTGGGTAAATGGCCAACAGGCTTTTGGCCTGATCGGCCGGACTGGATTCATCCAGCAGAAGCGCCAGCCGGATGCGAAACTGCTGGCGGCCGGATGCGCGGTGAATCTGCCGCAAGTTGGAAACTTCTTTCAGGCAGGAGTCATCACAGACCGCTGGCACGGGTTGGAGGATAACCCAGTGCTCATCAAAAACACCGATGCCCTGTCCCGGGTCGACCGCCAAATTCGTTTCGCCGGACAACAAAACGGTTACCGTCCAGTCAATTGGCACGGGCGGCTCTATCAGTGTACCGAGGTTACGGGTTGAGGTCGGCTTGAAATCCAGTGATCCGCTGTACATCAGCCAGGCCAGCAGCAGCGGAAGCAGAAACATGGCTGCGATAATCAGCAGCGCCAGGCGGGGGGAGAGTGAAAATTTCATTGATCCTTTGAACTCTGTTGCTGCTGTGCACGCCGGACACCCATAGTCAGCCAGATGATCATCGTTGCCAGCGCCAGGGCGAACCACTGAAACGCATAGGCAGCGTGCACTTCCGGCCCCATTACGGCTGCTTTCCATTGCCGGCCATCGAACCCGCCAGAATCAGCGGGATCAAGTTGCAGCAACCAGGGGGGCAGGGCTGTGCCCAGGGCGTCGCTCACGGTCTCCAGGTCGAGGTAGGTGACAAGCTGTGGCCACTCATCAGCGACCAGTTCATCCGGCTTGCCGAGCCGGGGTCCGTCCGACGTTGGTTTTTTGAGTATGCCGTTGATCGTGCGCGGAGAATGTTCAGTGGGTACCAGGGGCAGATGGCGCCGGTCAGGCGGCAAGGGTAACCAGCCTCGGTTCACCAGGATGGTGATGCCGCTCTTCAGAATAAAAGGTGTCAGCACGTGAACACCGGCCCGGCCATTAAGGATTTTGTTATCCAGCAGTATATGACGTGTGTCGTCGAAGTGCCCGTAGGCCTGCACCCGTGAGAATCGCTTGTCCTGTTGCAAGGCCTGTTCGATACTCAGCATGGGAGCGTTTTCAAACCGGTCAAACAGGATTTGTTTTTCCTCCTTGCGCTCAAGTTGCCAATTGCCCAGCCATACACAGGCAAGAGCAATTGCAATGAGTGAAACGCTTAGTCCCGGTGATGGTTTGAATTGCATTTTTATATATAGATATAATTTATATGGATATAATTAGTGAACTATCACTTCAACTGAATTAATACTTCAGGGAGCGATCATCATGGTAATCAAAATCCTGACGATCCTGTTTTTAATCGCCATACTCTACAGCCTGGCGTCTTCACTTATTTTCCTGGTGAAGGACAAGGGTGAAGGTGACCGGACAGTGAAACGTCTGACCTGGCGAATTGGCCTTTCCATTGTACTCTTCCTGTTGCTTTGGGGGGCTTACCAACTCGGCTGGATTGAGCCGAAAAGCGGCCCGGTTCGTGTGCCTCCGCAATTTCAGGTAGATGAGTGATCCCGCCCCGGTGCACGAAAGATAATGAAAAGCCCACCAGGCGGTGGGCTTTATATATCGATTCAGCTAATGCCGTCAGTAAACGTAAACAAAAATAAACAGTCCCAGCCAGACGACGTCAACGAAGTGCCAGTACCAGGCCACGGCTTCGAAACCAAAGTGATTGTCGGGTTTGAAATGCCCGCGCATACTGCGAACAGCAATAACCGTGAGCATGATGGCGCCCAGTGTCACGTGCATACCGTGAAAACCCGTCAGCATGAAAAAGGTTGAGCCATAAATTCCGGACCCCAGGGTCAGGCCAAGGTGTTGATACGCTTCCTTGTATTCCCCGACCTGCAGATAGAGGAACAGGAAACCCAGGGTTACCGTTGCCAGTAACCAGAGAACCAGCTTGGAACGGTCATTAATTTTCAGCGCATGGTGAGCCAGTGTGACGGTCAAGCCGGATGAAAGCAGGATCAGGGTATTGATGAACGGCACGCCAAAGGCCGGAATGGTCTGAAATTCCCCCCCCAGTTCAGCGGGCCCGGCCGTGGGCCAGGTTGAGGCATATCCCTGCCACAGGAGTTCATTGGTGAAAGCGCCAGTCCCTTCTCCGCCCAGCCAGGGAACGGAAAACATCCGCACGTAAAACAGGGTGCCGAAAAATACCGCAAAAAACATGACTTCCGAGAAGATGAACCACAACATTCCCATGCGGAAAGACCTGTCCACCTGTGCGTTGTACATGCCTGACTCGCTTTCCCGGATCACCTGGCCGAACCAGCCGAAAAGCATGTAAACCAGGATCAGTACACCGGCGAGAAATGTCCAGGGCGCAATGGCTGAATCATTGACCCAGAATGCTGCACTGGACATCATGGTGATCAGGCCCAATGAACCGACAATCGGCCACCGGGTGCCATGTGGTATGTAATAAGAATCGTTAGCGTGATGCGCCATCCTGAAACCTCGTTGTTAAGCCTCGTTCCAAAGCCCTGTTATTCCTGGCTGCTATTCAATGCCGCGCCGGCAGATGATGTCATGCCGGAATTTAATGCCACGGCATCTTCATTCGCGTTCCTGAAAAATGTGTAGGAAAGCGTTATTTCCTTTATGTATTTGGGAAGATCGGCCTGGATAAAGTAGTACACCGGCATTTCCCTGCTTTCATTGGCCTGCAATACCTGCCGGGTAAAGCAAAAGCACTCGGTTTTGACAAAATACAGGCTGGCTTCCGGTGGAGTTACATTGTAAGTTGCCCGGCCCACTATGGCCTCGTCAGAGGGATTCATGGCCAGAAAAAGGGCCTCGTTCATTTCCCCCAGCGGAACCATTGCTGATTTCTCTTTTGCCTGGAACATCCAGGGCAGGCCGGAATGGACGTTTGCATCAAACCGGATCTTGATTTGCCGGTCTGATTGTTCAATAACCCCGACATTTTCCACCACCTGTACGCCGCGCCCGCCGAGACCCGTCAGGTCACAGAACACGCTGTACAGGGGCACCATGGCGAATCCGAAACCGAACATGCCGACCGCCAGTAACACCAGTTTCCGGATCAGTTTGCGATGCGAAATCCTGTTTTGTGTGTGGTCAAGATGGCTCATGTCAGGATCCCAGCACCCCGCTAAGGACAAAGGCGATGAAAATCAGGGCAGCAATGGCAGCCAGCAACCAGGCTGTTTTCATGGCCCGTCTGCGCTGCTCCTTGATATCACCCTGGCTTGCCATCTTCATTACCGCGATCAATGCGCACCTTCAGCATGCGCAACAGTAGTCGAATCGATCACCGGTGGCGTGTTGAATGAATGGTAGGGTGGTGGCGATGAAAGAGTCCATTCCAGGCCCTTGGCGCCTTCCCAGACCCGGCCGGATGCCTTTACCCGGCTCTTGTAGACACAGTGGATGATCACGCCGAGGAAAATCAGTTGTGATGCACCAAAAATAAACCCGCCAATTGAAGAAATCATATTGAAATCAGCAAACTGGGTTGAGTAATCCGGGATTCGCCTGGGCATGCCCGCCAGGCCCAGGTAATGCTGGGGAAAAAACAGGATGTTGACTGAAATCGCAGACAGCCAGAAATGGATTTTTCCCCATTTTTCCGAGTACATGTGCCCGGTCCACTTGGGCAACCAGTAATAGGTGCCTGCCATCAGTGCGAATATTGAGCCTGGCACCAGCACGTAGTGGAAATGCGCCACCACGAAATAGGTGTCGTGATATTGCAGGTCCACCGAAGCAAGGGCCAGCATCAGGCCGGACAGGCCGCCGATGGTGAACAACACAACAAATGCGATGGCGAACAGCATCGGTGTCTCAAACGTCATCGACCCTTCCCACATGGTACTGACCCAGTTGAAAACTTTCACGCCGGTTGGAATAGCAATCAACATGGTGGCATACATGAAGAACAACTCGGCGGTCAGTGGCATGCCGACCGTAAACATATGGTGGGCCCAGACAATGAACGATAGGAACGCGATGCTGGCCGTTGCATAGACCATGGCTGAGTAACCAAACAGTGGCTTGCGGGCAAAAGTCGGGATGATTTCGGAAACCACACCGAATGCCGGCAGGATCAGGATATAGACCTCGGGGTGGCCGAAGAACCAGAATATATGCTGGAACATCACCGGGTCACCACCGCCCGCCGCGTTAAAGAAACTGGTGGCGAAGAAATGATCGGTCAACAGCATGGTGACAGCGCCTGCCAGGACCGGCATCACGGCAATCAGCAGGAAGGCTGTGATAAGCCAGGTCCAGACAAACAATGGCATGCGTAGCAGATTCATTCCCGGAGCCCGCATGTTCAGGATGGTTGCGATCACGTTGATGGACCCCATGATGGAAGAAATCCCCATCATGTGGATGGCAAAGACCACGAATGCAAAGCTTTGGCCGCCCTGCAGGCTAAGCGGTGGATACAGCGTCCAGCCTGCCGCGGGACCGCCCGAATCCATGAAAAGTGTACTCGCGAGCATGGTGAAAGCGAATGGCAATATCCAGAAGCTCCAGTTGTTCAGCCTGGGCAACGCCATGTCGGGTGCTCCGATCATCATCGGGATCATCCAGTTGGCGAAGCCCACCCAGGCAGGCATCACTGCACCGAATACCATGACCAGGGCATGCATGGTGGTCATCTGGTTGAAGAAATCCGGTTCAACCAACTGCAATCCGGGCATGAACAATTCGGCTCGTATTACCATCGCCATGGCGCCACCGAAAAAGAACATCACCAGGGCTAAAATCAGGTAAAGCGTGCCGATGTCCTTGTGGTTGGTCGTGAACAGCCAGCGGTTCAGAAAGCCGGTGGGCTTGTGGTCGTGATGGTCGTCCGCGTGATCGAGGGTATGAGTGCTTGCGTTACTCATGAATTATTTTCCTGTGTATTTATCCGTTCTTGATACGGTATATGGTCTGTGGTTGAACCACGTCACCCGACTCATTGCCAAAGGCATTTCGCGTATAAGTCAGTGCGGCGGCGATGTCGGCCTCGGAAAGCATGTTCCCCCAGGCCTGCATTGCGGTGCCTTCCCTTCCATTCAAAACAACGTCAATGTGCTCATTGACCGGGCCATTGGCTACGGCGCTTCCTGCAAGAGCCGGGAAGGCGGGTGCAAGCCCCATACCGTCCGATTGATGACAGGCGGCACATTGTGCAGCATATACATCTTCACCCAGTTCCATCAGTTCCTCGCGGCTCCACAGACGCTCAACTTCTGAGCGCTCATCAACCATGCGATTTTGCTGCTGTTGCACCCATTGCTCGTATTCGGCCCTGGGCAGGACGTTCAGAACAATAGGCATGAAGCCGTGGTCCTTGCCGCACAGTTCCGCGCACTGGCCACGGTAGGTTCCCGGTTCCATGATTTCAGTCCATGCCTCGTTGATAAAGCCCGGTATCGCGTCACGTTTCCACCCGAGTGCCGGCACCCACCATGAATGAATCACGTCATCGGCGGTCAACAGGAATTTGATCCTGGTATCAGCGGGCAGGACCAGGGGGTGGTCCACTTCCAACAGGTAATTATCGACAGAACGGGGATCTGTGCCTGAGGAAAGGCGGCGGGCGGCATTTGAAACTGCGTCAAGTGAAGAAATGAACTGGATGTCGTCTTCCACGTAATGGTATTTCCAGCGCCATTGGAATCCCGTGATCTTCACCGTCATTTCGGTTTCAGGCGCCACTTCCATATTGACCAGGGCCTTGGTGGCGGGTACCGCTATCACGACAAGAATCAGTATGGGGATGACGGTCCAGATGATTTCCGCCTTGGTGCTGTGCGAGAACTGCGCCGCTTCGTGATTCCTGGATTTACGATGCAATACAATCGAGAAAAACATGGCGCTGAATACAATCACACCGATCACAACGCAGATCCACAGGACAATCATGTGAAGTTGATAGTTGATTGCAGACTGGGTTGTCACACCCTGTGTCATGTTGATTTCATTTCCGGAGTAACCGGGTGCTGCCAGCAATAACCAGAAGGCGGCAATCACTGCTGCTGTAACAGCCGCGGCAACAATGAAAGTATTTTGCTTCTTCATCGGGATTTTATGCCTCAAGAAATTTATGCGCCCTCGTGGCGCCGTATTTTTCGATCTAATTATTAAGTGATTGGCCAGTCGTACCAGGGTATTCAACAGGGTTGGCCAGCGCCTTTGCCAGGCCAACAGGCCGGCAAGGCAAACTTTAAGCCGACAATTGTATCCGCCATGCCAAGCTTTGGGCAAGAAAATTTCCTGCCGTATATTCAAGTCACTGTCCTGAGAGTAAACTGGCAGCAGTTTCTTATTGGTCCTGGGAGAATAACTGTGAACGACCGCCAGGTCTGTGATTTTATTAATTCAGAGCTTGCAACACCTGAACCGTTGCGGGCGGAAATTGACCGTCACTACCACGCTGATGAAGCCAGCCTGGTAAAAAAGCTGCTTGCGTCGGCCCGGCTCGAGCCAGCCGCTACGGACCGCGTTAATCAGCGCGCCCGTTCATTGGTCAGCGCCGTTCGGGCAAAAAAGGCCGAGCAGGGCTTGCTCGATGCATTTATGCAGGAATATGACCTTTCTTCGGAGGAAGGCGTCGTGTTGATGTGCCTCGCGGAGGCTTTGCTGCGGATTCCCGATGACGAAACCGCGGAGAAGTTGATCGCCGATAAACTGGGCGATGCCGATTGGGAGTCTCATCTTGGGAAAAGTTCTTCCATCCTGGTCAACGCGGGTACCTGGGGCTTGATGCTGACCGGCAAACTCGTGGCCTTGTCTGAAAACACCCGGAACAGTCTCAGGACCATACTGGGTCGGTTGATCAACCGCAGCGGTGAGCCGATGGTGCGCACAGCGATTCGCCAGGCCATGCGTATCATGGGCCATCAGTACGTGATGGGCAGGAATATTGATGATGCACTGGACCGTGCCCAGCAGAAAAAAAACCGGATCTACCGGCATTCCTTTGACATGCTGGGTGAAGCGGCCCTGGCTGCTGAAGATGAAGACCGGTATATGGAAGCCTATCGCTCGGCAATCGCGGCGATCGGCTCACGTGACAAATCTGAAGACATATTTGCTGCGCCGAGCATTTCAGTGAAGCTCTCTGCACTTCATCCCAGGTTTGAATTCAACCAACGCCAACGGGTTCTGCGTGAAGTCGTTCCGAAGGTGCTGGAACTGGCACAGTTGGCGATGGCCAACCAGATAGCTCTGACCATTGACACCGAAGAGGCCGATCGCCTGATGCTGACTGTTGACGTGTTCAGCCAGGTTTTACAGGATTCCAGCCTCAAAGGCTGGAATGGCCTGGGTCTGGCCCTGCAGACCTACCTGAAAAGCGCAGACGCGTTGATTGACTGGCTGGCCGAATTGTCATCGCGCAGTGGCCAGCGAATTCCCATTCGCCTGGTGAAGGGTGCGTATTGGGATACGGAAATCAAGCATTCGCAGGTAGAGGGTTTCCAGGGCTACCCGGTTTTCACGCGCAAGGCGAATACCGATGTTTCCTTTATCGCCTGTGCGAAGAAGGTGCTCGCCAACCGGCAGGCTTTTTACCCTCAGTTCGCAACCCACAACGCGCATACCATTGCAATGGTTACGGAACTGGCGGGCGACCGTCTCGATTACGAGTTCCAACGTCTGCACGGCATGGGGGAAGACCTGTACAGCATCATCATGTCCCAGGATGGTTTCCGGCACGCGTGCCGGGTCTATGCGCCGGTGGGCAGCCATGAAGACCTGCTGCCCTACCTCGTGCGCCGCCTGCTGGAAAACGGAGCCAATCAGTCTTTTGTCAATCGTCTGGTAGACGAAAACCTGCCGGTGGCAGAAGTTGCCGAAGATCCGATCGAAAAAGCGTCCGGTACCGATCCGATCCCTCATCCCGCTATTCCCTTGCCCCGGAACCTGTATGGTGCGGAACGATTGAATTCATCCGGGGTGAACCTGGCAAGCGAACTCGAACAGAGAGCATTGGCGCTTTCCATGCAGCCATTTGCCCGTACGCGGTGGGATGTAGACCCGTTGCTGGCCAGTGAATCCCGGGAAAAGGGCCCTGTGCTGCCAATCGTCAATCCGGCCAGGCTCGCTGATTCGGTGGGCCGGGTTCGCCAAACCAGTAAATCGGAATTAAACCAGGCTATTGCCGATGCGCGGGCGTACGCCGTGGAGTGGGACCGGACTGCAGCGAATGAAAGGGCGTTGGTGCTGGAAAAAACGGCGGATTTAATGGAGGAAAACCAGCCTGAGCTAATGACCTTATGCGTCAGGGAGGCTGGAAAAACCGTCCATGATTCGGTATCAGAGATTCGGGAAGCTGTTGATTATTTGAGATATTATGCCTTACAGGCCCGGAAAAATTTTAATTCACCCGTGATCCTGCCCGGTCCCACGGGTGAGGCCAATGAACTGAGTTTACACGGCAGGGGTGTCTTTGCCTGTATCAGTCCCTGGAATTTCCCCCTGGCCATCTTCACCGGTCAGGTCAGCGCCGCCCTGGCAGCCGGTAACACGGTCCTGGCCAAGCCGGCGGGGCAGACACCGGTCATTGCGTCACTGGCTGTTTCGCTGATGCACCGTGCCGGTGTGCCGAAGCAAGCTCTCCAGTTGCTGCCGGGTGATGGAGCCTCGGTCGGCGCCATGCTGATAGCCGATCCCCGTATTGACGGCGTGGCGTTTACAGGTTCAACTGAAACTGCAAGGCGGATCAATCGTACACTGGCGGTGAGGGACGCATCCATCGCGACGCTGATCGCTGAAACCGGTGGTCAGAATACGATGGTGGTTGATAGTTCAGCGCTTCCCGAACAGGTGGTCATTGATGTCATCAGCAGTGCATTCCACGGCTCCGGTCAACGCTGCGGCGCGCTGAGGGTCCTGTACCTGCAAGATGATGTTGCGGACCGGATAATGGCCTTGCTGGCCGGTGCGATGAATGAGCTTGTGGTGGGTGATCCCCGCATGCTGGTGACGGATGTCGGGCCGGTGATAGGTCAAGTAGCGCTGGCCGCTTTGCAAGCGCACGCAGACCGTATGGAAAAAGAAGGCAGGCTGATTGCCAGGACCCCTGTGCCGCCAAACCTGGATGGTTATTTTTTCGCACCCTGTGCTTTCGAAATAGATACTATCAAGCAACTGGAAAGCGAGGTGTTCGGCCCGATTCTGCATATTATCCGGTACCGCGCCCGTGATCTTGACCAGGTGATTGAGGATGTTAACGACACCGGTTATGGCCTTACCCTGGGTGTGCACAGCAGAATAGACCGCACCCAGAGGTACATAGCTGAACAGATCCGGGCCGGAAATTGTTACGTTAACCGCAATATGATCGGTGCGGTCGTGGGTGTACAGCCTTTTGGTGGTGAACGATTGTCCGGAACCGGACCGAAAGCTGGCGGTCCACATTACATGATCCGTTTTGCAACGGAGCGAACGCTGACAGTAAACACCGCTGCGGTTGGTGGGAATGCCGGTCTCCTGGAACTGGACTAATTAACGAGGATCTGTTTTGTACCTGCAGTTTTTTGACCTTAAAGAA
Source organism: Oceanospirillum sp. (assembly GCA_048636595.1). Taxonomy (GTDB): domain Bacteria; phylum Pseudomonadota; class Gammaproteobacteria; order Xanthomonadales; family SZUA-36; genus JAJRRA01. The sequence continues at coordinate 20,605 of JAIVWI010000032.1, forward strand.
GCGCCGTTTTCGATCACTCCTGATCCGGCTTTCGTCTACCTGAGCGCTGCCCACCGGGACGCGTTGGCTCACTTGTTGTATGGTGTCGGCCAGGGCGGAGCGAGCGGCTTCGTTCAACTTACCGGTGAGGTGGGAACCGGCAAGACCACCCTGTGCCGTTGCCTGATGGAGCAGGTGCCCGAAAATACGCAGGTTGCTTTGATACTGAACCCCCTGGTGACACCAAAGGAATTGCTGGCCACCATCTGTGAAGAACTGGGTTTGGAAATGTCGGGCATTGGGCACAGCAACAAGGCCATGGTTGATTCACTCAACCATTACCTGCTGGCGCAGCACTCACAGGGCCGGCGGGTCGTGGTGGTGATCGACGAGGCTCAAAATCTCAGCCCGGAAGCACTGGAGCAGGTGCGTTTGCTGACGAACCTGGAAACCACCAAGGACAAGTTGCTGCAGATGGTTTTGCTGGGCCAGCCGGAATTGCGGCAATTACTGCAACGGCAGGATCTCCGCCAGTTGTCCC
>JAIVWI010000033.1:0-21075 GCA_048636595.1 Oceanospirillum sp.
AGCAGTTCGAGTATGGGCATGAGTTGTTCGCGCGTGACCGGCTTTGAGGTAGAAAAGGTCACTTCACCTCCCACACCCGGTGCAATGACGAAGGTTTCCTGTAAAACTTCGCCGAGGATGGTATGCACCACGGACTGAATGGACTCACCCTCGAAATTCAATACGATTTCGCCATCCTCGGACACCAGGTCCGGGCGCCGCCGGGCGGCTTCCTCGTTGATGAATTCCCCGGTGCCTTCATAAATCTCGATAGCGGTGATTCCCGGATCCCCGGGTGATATCGCTGAGAAAATGACCTCATCGGAATCTGCCGGTGGCGGGCTGGCGCTTTTGATTGTTTTTCCGGTGCTCTGTGGACGCATGGGAATACTCTGGGATGAGGAACAACTGGCCACGACCAGGATAACGGCCAGCATCAGCAACAAGCTGGAAGCAAAGCCCCGCACCGCCGGACCACTTCTTTCTCTACCCGTTTTTTTCTTAATTATCTTTTTCATTCTTTAATTTTTCCTGACGTTTCTTTCCCATCATGGCCTGAATTGCCTGCTGGTAGCTCACTGCCTCGGTTCGATCGCCTTGCTCGTCTTCCTCTGCCGCCCTTCTCAGCTCTTCACGCCGCTCGGCAATTCGCTGCCGGATCTCCTCTGCACGGCTCAATGGCTGATCTTCGCCTTGCCGGGCCTGGCCCTTTTTACCCTGTTTACTTTCTGCTTTACTCGGTTCAGGTTTTGGAGGCTCCGCTATCGCTACACCGTGAACCTCGAGTTTTAACTGTATTTCCTCGCCCGCCCCGGATGAAAGAGTAACTTCCCGGTAGTCTATTTTGCTTACATGCCAGCTTCCGAAATTGCCTTCCAGGGGCTTTCCCTCGAAGGCTACCAGTGACAACTTCTCCCCTTCCTGTCGCAGCGTGGCCATCCTGATCGAAGGCGTTATGATGACGCCGGTAAGTTGTACATCAGGCGCATCCACTTCTTCTTCCGGTTCCTCCTCAAGGTCATCCAGATCATCTTCAATCACCGGCAAACGGGTGTTATTGAATACAGGATGTTCAGTGATCACCGCGTACTTATCAATGGATTCGCTAACGGCAAGTTCCGGCAACTCCAGATCAGGCACGGTGTTTTCACCCTCCGGGTCCACCGATGGCGAAGACGCCGGCAAAGCCCAAATCACGGCCAGCAATAATGATATGACCAGCAGCCCGCCGCAAACAGATGCCAGGACGATCCCGAGGGGATTATCTTCCAGCCAACGGATCATTGCCGCAAATATCCCGACATGTTAAAGCGGATGTCCAGTGTGTTCTGGGCGGGGGGCGGCTGATTTCTTTTCACCCGCCGGCGGGTCCTGGGCTTGATCACCGTCACTTCATCCGCGATGACCATCGGCACACCGGTTTCCAGCGCATACAGGACTTTTTTCAAATCTTCTATGTTGCAACGCATGCGCACGTTGACCGTCACTTTCTCGAATCGTTCCTGCACCCGCGGTCTCACCGGTTGCCGGCTGACAATCTGGCAGCTGTCATCAGCCTGTGTACTGATCATCTGGCTCAGTCGTTCCGACATCCCGGCGGCCGCCTCATTGAAGTCACCGCCTTCGAGAAACAGGTCCTCGTCTGATTTCCTGTTCTGCAGTGATTGCAGTTGCTCCTCGTACAGTGAGCGCTGTGCCGCAACCCGCTGGAACCGCCCCAACTGTTCCGACAGGCCTGAAATTTCGCTGCTGTATTCACGATGCTGCAGTATGAACCAGTGGAAACCCAGCAAGTAAACCAGCAACCACACGATCACGAAGAGCAGTAACGCAGTCAGGCGATTGCTTCGCTGGTCAGCTACCAGCGCCATCAGCTTTCTTCCGTCCCGCTTATTTTCGCGTTGATCTCAAATATTTCGAGGCCGGTCCTGGCATCGAGCCGCGTGGAGCCACGAAACGCAGCATCATCCAGCAGTTCAGATTGATTGACCAGTTCTATCAAGCGCTGGGCGTTCTGGGACTTGCCCTGCATCTGGACACTGGCCTGGTTGATCACCAGCCGGTCCAGGTAGGTGTCCTCCGGCAGCAGCCGGGTAATATCCGCCAGCAGTTCGATGGCAAGAGGGGATGCGTCCCGGCGCACGGTCAGGAATCCCGCCGCTTCACTGGTATCCCTGATCTGCTCCTTGATCCGTTGCACCAGGCGGGCTTCATCCTGTACTTCCGCTATGGCAGATTCCAACTCGACCAGCTGGTGAGATCTGAGATAAAGCGACTGGGACATAACCACTGCCAGCAGCACGACGGCGGCGCCCGCCAGGACAAAATTCATCCGCATTTTCCGGTTGACCTCGCGCACCCTCTGCTCTGCCGGCAAAAGATTCAAGCCCATGGTTTTGCCATCGTCCAGCACATCCACACCCGTCGGTGACAGGCCACGCGAACTCAAATAATGAATAGCCTTGTCAACTTGCACACGCGGGGCGACATAAATCTCAAGCTTGATCTGGCCCGTTTCTGCATTTCGCTCCCGTATTTGCCATCCGAAATAAACGTCCGCTGCCTTGAAGGGTGTCTGACGATCCATTTCGAATGTCAAAACCTGCAGAAGGTTGGATTCTGTCGCCATCGGCAGGGTCAGTTCTTTGCTCAGAATCGTGTCACGTTCCAGCAGCAAATAACGTGGTGATTCCGACAGGTCGTGCTGTACCAACAACCTGGAAAGCTGTTGTTTCTGCAGCGACGCGTCCTGATCGACGGCAAAAGAATCCAGTGACTGCTGCAGCCTGTTCTCATCCATGCCAACGACCAGTGAATCCCCGGAAAAGACGAACGTAGCCCGGCGCAGTGCGTGCTGAAGTTTTTGCTGCCATTGTGCAGGCAGCGACTGGCGGAGTTCGTCAAACCACCAGTGGAAAAACTTCCCGACCGGCCCAGTCCGTACCTGGGACCACAAATGTTGCAGCTTGTTTTGAAATGCATTTGCCATGGTGATCTCAGTGATGGAATCCTTCACGCCAGCGCAGGATTCGAAATGGCCTGCCATCCGGGCTTCCGCCCAGACGGATGGTCGCTTCGACCTGATCCCAGACACCGTTCGGCATGGTTGCCTTGGCCTGGATACTATACGTGAGCCCCCGCCCACGCGCTATCGCGATCGTACCGTTCGGCAACGCCGTGCCAAGCCCGCTTGCCGCATCCTGAGATTGCCTTTCCGCAACGAAGTTCAATGCCTCATCCCGCGTCATGTCAGGTAGAGCCATCAGGGCCTCGACCGGAGCATAAGCCGGGTCCGGCTCGTTGGCTTGCGAGAAAACCGTCAGGCCCGGCTCAATTTTCTGATAAAGCTCCCAACTGATACCCATCACTTGCATTAGTTCATCCACCATCACAAAAGGGTGGTTACCGGGACCAACACTCAGACCGGAAGCCAGGTAGGTTTCTACTTCAGCACCGTTGGGCCGCTCCATCTCATCCGGATCATTCCAGTCCTTCACTGCAGCGGCAAGGTAAGTCGCCTGGTCATCATCCAGATCATTGTTGAGGAACAACTGCTGTAAAGCCACCTCATCAACCGCATTGATATCCAGCTTGCCACGTTCGTCCGTCACCTTGATTTCCAGGATCGCATCCTGGAACCGGAGCTCATAAGGGCGGCCATCAGGTATCCAGCGGGTGAATTCATCCGGATCACGCAGGGCAAGCACAGCCAGGTTCAAACCGGCTTCAGCGGCCATGCGCGCGCGCGTGCCCCACAGCAAGGTGTGCGCTTCGAGCACATCCATCCTTGCCATCAGCGTATACGCGCCGGTTGAAATGGTCACCAGCAACAAGATCCACAGCACCATGACCAGCGCTATACCCGACTGGGGGCGGGCAAAACCATAGCCGCTGTTGCCGCCGGTGCGCATCACTGTTGCTGCTTCCTGCTACGAATCATTTTCTGGATGCTCGTACTGTAATTCTGCTCAAGACCCTGCTCTCCGGCCAACTCACTCAGCGCCTGTGAATCAACCCGGACAGACGCCGTCAACAGGGGCCACATGACATATACCTCTTCATTGAATTCAATATCCAGTGAAACAGCCAGCGGTAATTTTCCCGGATCCTCCCACTCACTGCTCCAGGTGGAAAGTTCACCTTCCTCATCCAGCCCGAGGAACTGGAATTCCGCCTTTTCAATCCATTCGAGCAATACAATGGGGGCGCGCTCATATAATTTTTCTTCGTCGAAACCCTGCAGCAGGGCATGAGAAATAACCAGGGCAAAACCTTCCTCGCTACTTTGGAAAGTCAATTCCTGTACCTGGGGACCGCCAAAACCAAGATAACCCGGCATCGGGGCCACGAAGCGGATCCTGTCCGAACTGCCCTCAAAAACGGTTCGCTGCTCCCCATCTTCACTTTCCATGAAAACCAGTGGAATCATCTGGTTCAGCTGTTTCCTGACAAACTGGTGCGCCATCCGGATCCGGCTGCTCTCTTCCAGTATCACCTGCCCGCGATCGGTTGCGCGTGTAGATGCCCGCAAACCACCATATGCCAGCGCCATCAGCATGCTCATCAGGGTCAAGGCCAGCAACATTTCAACCAGGGTGAATCCCAGTGCCCGGCTTGGCTTCGCAATATGCGGTCCAGACTTCATCCGCCGGCCAGTTCCCGGTTGATCAGCATGGCGCGAACCGTACTGAAATCGTTTGACTTGTCCCGTGGTGGTTCACCCCAGGAGATGACCAGGTCAATCTGCAGCAATTCGATACCGGTCAGCTCACTCAACTCAACACTGTGCGTGTTTTCCGCACCACCGTCATACGGGCCGATATAGAGTTCCCACTGATAATCGCCAGACTCACCAATATAATTTGCACCCGCCTCCACCGGGAGATCCAGCCCGAGCTGATCCATCACGGATTGTGCGACCAGCGCAGCTTCCGTGTACTCCCTGGCGCGCACGGTATTGCGCATCGATCCGGTCAGGATCTCCATGACGAGGGTAAAACTCAGGGCGAAAACCACGAACGCAAGCAGCACTTCCAACAGGGTAAAACCGTTGTTGGCCCTGAAATTCACCATGCAATTTGCGGGCTCTTTCATTCTTCTTCCCTTTGAATCGATGCTTCACCGGTCAGCCAGGCTACGTTGATCCGATAAATCCGCTCATTGGCTTCCAATAAAACGTGGCCGCCAGTCGAACCACCATCGGGATAAAAACGTATACCACCGACGTTTTCAGAGGTCAGCTCCGACCGCGCGGTGGTCAGTTGAACATTCATGCCTTCGGGTAATACAACCGGTTCACGCTCCGGCGCCGTGTAGCTGCGATTTTCTGTATCAACCAGAAACACCTGCTCCGATTTCACGAGGATGGCATGGGTGCGCGTGTAGCGCAGCGATGCGGCCAGTTTTCTTGCTGCATTGCGCATCTCGGCGCCGCTGACACTGCGTGATATCGAGGTTCCAACCAGGGCCATGAGCAAGGCAGCGATAACCAGCACAACCATGAGTTCCACCAGGGTGAAACCACTGGCCGTCATTTTCCGGCCAGACCTGTTGCTGTACCCGATACCGAATTTTCCCAGGGTTCTCATGCCAGGGTGCTCATGCCAGGGTTTTCATGATGTCGTTCTCATGCCGGGGAATGCGCGAAATATTTTACCGGAAACCGCGACAATGGGAGGTCTGCCCCCGTTGCCTACTCCCAGTTATTTATATCCGCGTTTTTGTCTTCCCCACCCGGCTGTCCGTCCGCACCGAGTGAAATCAGATCGAAATCCCCATGTTCACCTGGATACCGGTATTCATAATCCCTGCCCCACGGGTCCTTCAACAGGGAACCTTTGACGTAGGGACCATTCCATCCCTTAACGTCACCGGACTCGGTGACCAGCAGCTCCAGGCTATCCGGTGTCTTACCCGTGTCCAGGTAGTAGCTCTCCACGGCCATTGCCAGGCGATTGACCTGTGATGCCGCCGCTTTGGCCTTGGCGCTTTCCGCCTTGCCGATAATACCCGGCAAAACCAGACCGCCGATCAGCGCCAGGATCATCAGCACCAACAACAGTTCCACCAGGGTAAAACCGTGCATACCCCCTGCTGCTCTGTCAGGCGATTTGTCCTTTTTCCACCGGCGCACTGTGATTACAAAATAATTTCTCATTCCTCCAGACTCCTAATAATTCCCACAAATTTGCAAATTCCCTCGGATTTCCATCCCCTGAACTGCCCCCCGGACTGCGTATTATCCCACCAGATCATTAATACCCAGTATTGCCAGCAGGACGGACATCACAATCGTACCAATCATGACCGCCAAAAGCAGCGTGACCACGGGTGTAAATACAGCCAACAGACGGTCAATCGTATTGCGCACCTCCTTGTCGTACGTGTCCGATACCTTGAGCAGCATTTCATCCAACTGACCGGTTTCTTCGCCGACGCTGACCATTTGCAATGCCAGCCGCGGAAACCTGCCGCCTTTCGCCAGGTTTGGCGCCAGGCGGCCCCCGGTCTTGACCTCGCGGGTTGCGTCAGTGACGTCCTTTCGCAAGACCGTATTGCTTATGACATTGCGCGCAATGGAAAGTGCAGAAAGCAGGGGAACACCGTTGCTGAGCAGGGTTCCCAGGGTGCGCGTCAACCGGGCTATTTCCAGCTTGGCTACCAGGTCGCCCACCCAGCGCATGGACAGCACGCGCTGATCCCAGGCAAATCGCTTCTCCTGGTCAGCCAGCATGCGCCGGAACTGCCATACGGCCAGGACGGTCAACAGAATCAGCAACCACCAGAAGTTCTGTAATACGGACCCGACACCCAGCACAATTTTTGTGATCATCGGTAAATCGCCGCCCAGCTCTTCGAAAATCGGCGTGAATTGCGGGATAACATAAACCAGCAGGAGAATCAGGGAACCGGCAGCGAGAAACATCAACATGACCGGGTAAATCAATGCGGAAATCACCGCGTCCTTGAGGTCTTTGGAGCGTTCGAGGTATTCGGTCAGGCGGGTCAGGGTAATATCCAGCGTACCGCCAACCTCTCCGGCGCGGACCATGTTGACAAACAAGCGGTTGAAAGCACCGTGCTGTTCCTCCAGGGCCTCCGACAGGCTGCCCCCCTCGCGTACACGGTCCCGGATTTCGTTTACCGTCCGGCGGATACGCTCGTTCTCTGAAAGATCCATAAGAACATGGAGTGAACGATCCAGCGGCAGGCCGGCGCCCAGCAAAGTGGACAATTGCTGCGTAAACTCACCCACTTCGCGCGCATTCATGCCCCGGCGGCTGAAGCTCAGATTGGCAAGACTGAACCCTCCGCTACCGGATTCGTGCGCATGCAAGGGGATGTTGCCGGCCTCCTGGAGCTTGAGCACAACCATCTCTACGGTGGCGGCTTCCATGGTGCCCTGCACCGTTTCTCCGCTTGGCGATACCGCCTTGTATTCGAACAGGGGCATCAGGCTTCCTGCGTCACTCTCAGTACTTCATCCAGGGTGGTAATTCCCAGCAGGCATTTGTTCAGACCATCCTGGTACATGGTCCGCATACCTTCGCTCACCGCCAACTCCTGGATTTCCCCTGCCGTGCCACGCTGCATGATCAGCCTCCGGATGGGATCGGACATCGTGAGCAGCTCAAGTATGGATGTGCGGCCACGGTAACCGGACGGCATTTCCACCGTCGGAACGGGGCGGTAAACCATGTATTTATCCCGTTCACCAAATTCCGTCAGACCAATTTCCCGTGCCATTTCAGGCAGGACTTCATAGGGCTCACGATGCTCAGGATCGAGTGTCCTGACCAGGCGCTGGGCGAGGATGGCGTTCACGGTTGAGGTCAAAAGATAATCCTCGACGCCCATGTCCATCATCCGGGTGACGCCACCTGCTGCATCGTTGGTATGAATCGTCGACAACACCAGGTGACCGGTCAGCGCTGACTGGATGGCGATCTTCGCCGTCTCAAGGTCACGCATCTCACCGATCATGATTACGTCGGGATCCTGGCGGACGATGGCGCGCAAAGCATGAGCAAAATCGAGACCGATTGAAGACTTGGCCTGGATCTGATTGATGCCCTCAAGCTGGTACTCGACCGGGTCCTCGACCGTGATGATTTTCCTCTCCGGCGTATTCAGGGCGCTGAGCGCCGTGTACAGCGTTGTGGTTTTACCTGAACCCGTCGGGCCGGTGACCAGGATGATGCCGTGGGGCATCTCCAGCGCCTTGTTGAATTTCGCTTTGAGCTGATCGTCAAAACCGAGAGAATCAAAGTCCAGCACGATGCTTTCACGATCCAGGATACGCATCACCACGCTTTCGCCATGAGAGGTCGGGACAGTGGAAACGCGTAAATCCAGTTCCTTGCCCTGGACGCGATGCATGATGCGGCCGTCCTGCGGCAGGCGGCGCTCCGCGATGTTCATCCTGGCCATGATCTTGATGCGGCTGATCACCGCAGCGGTCGACTTGGCCGGGGGCGCTTCGACTTCCTGCAACACACCGTCGATCCGGTAACGGACCTTCAAGCGGTTCTCAAACGGCTCGATATGGATATCAGATGCCCTGGCCTCCACCGCCCGTTGCAGGATCAGGTTGACCAGGCGAATGACCGGCGCCTCGGAGGCCAGGTCCCGCAGGTGTTCGACATCCTCCAGATCGCCTTCATCATCCGAATCCAGGTTCTCGATGATCTGCCCCATGGCGCTGCGGCCGCCGCCCAGGAGTTTCTCGATGCCATTTTCAATTTCAGATGCAATACCCACCTGGGGAATAATATTTTTCCCGCTCGCCATCTCCAGCGCCTTGCGGGCAAATTCATCGCGCGGATTGGCCATCACCACGGTCAGGTCACCATTTGATTCGACGATAGGCAGGATCAGGTTCTGTTTCAGGTAGCGCACCGAGATACCGGGCAGTTCAGGCGCCTCGCTGGGCAAATCGGAACTTCGGAACAGGGGCAGATCGAGTAAGTCGGCTTCTGCCTCCGCCACGTCCCGTTCAGAGACCAGCCCCAGTCTGACCAGCAGGGTCACCAGGTCTCCGCCATTCTGATCGCGGTAGCTTTCAGCGCGTTTCAGGTCGGCGGGTTTCAGACGCTCGCTATCAAGCAGGAAAGAGCAGACAGCATCGTGCGTCGGCGCTTGCTCCGCCGTATTCATTTCCAGTTGTTCTTCACTAGCTTGCAATGTGCTGTCCCCTGGGACTTCTTCAAAGTGTACCGGTATCCAGGCAGTCCCTGAATTATATGATACCGCCTTCTGACAGTCTCACGGCTTTTCGGTTCCGCCGGCTTTCCCGCCCGGCTTCCCACCAGGCATCATTTGGTCAGCACCCCAACCGACAAATTGCTCAACCAGCCGCCGGTTCATCAGGACCCAGACAAAAATGGGCGCCAGTGCAGGGAAGATCAGGGAGCCCAGCTGGTAACTCAAGGCAATGGCCGCATCGGAAATGCCGGCGTCCTGCACGATCTGGTGCGCTTGATCGCCAAAATTAAAGGCCAGCATTTTAAGCGACTGCCATACAACACCCCAGATCTGCACGGCCGTAATCGTCACGTAACCGACCAGGAGAATGAAGATTTTTCTCAGCCAGCCGACATCCGACCCCATCACCAGCCCGAACAGCAGCGGCAATCCGTAACTGAAGATCAGGGGATTGACGATGAATCCCAGGGCCTCGGTAGTTCCGTCACGGAAAGTAAATGGAATGGTGGTTTCAACCTGGAACAGGTAATGATGGTCCGGATTGACGACGATCTGATGAAAATTGCTGCCCAGTATTTCCCGCAGGATCGCACCGGATGCCATCCGGGCGGGCATACCGTGAAATGCTGAAAGGTAATACCACACCATGAAGCCAAACAGCATCCACAGTGAAGACAGGATCAGCAATTCACTGAGCTTGAGTTCCTCATGATCCTTTATCGCGTTATTCATTATTTCGTCCATCGCCGTGCATTCAGGAACATCCGCTGCCAGGGTGATGTATCGCTCCATTGCCCCGGGGCCCATGAAAAATTAACGGTTCTGAGCGTGCGTTCCGGGTGCGGCATCAGGATGGTAACCCGCCCATCGGTATTGCACAGCCCGCTAATCCCGCCGGGAGAACCATTCGGGTTTTCCGGATAATGTTCGGCGGCATCGCCCGTGCTGTCAACGTAGCGCAAGGCAATCAGTTGCGATGGAATCTCGTCACCATGAAAATCAGCCCGCCCTTCCCCATGAGCGGTCGCCACCGGGATTCGGGATCCGGCCATACCCTGGAAGAAAACAGAAGGCGAATCCTCGACCTGGACCAGGCTTAGCCGGGCTTCAAACTGTGCTGAGTAATTGCCCACAAAATCAGGCCAGGACGCCGCACCAGGAATCAATTCTTTCAATGTAGCCAGCATTTGGCAGCCATTACACACGCCGAGTGCAAATTTCCCTTCATCAGCCAGGAAGCTGCCGAACTGCTGGCGCAATTCATCCTGGAAAAGAATGGATTTGGCCCAGCCCCGGCCCGCACCCAACACGTCGCCATAGGAAAAACCGCCACAGGCCACGAACCCGGCAAAGCTATCCAGTGATCTCCTTCCTTCCAACAGGTCGGACATGTGCACATCTACCGGCATGAAACCAGCCTGATCGAAGGCCGCGGCCATTTCGACATGCCCGTTGACACCCTGTTCCCGGAGTATCGCAATTTGCGGCCGGGCGCCGGTGGCAATCATTGGCGCAGCCGGGTTTTCTGATGGGTCGAAGGTCAATTGTGGACTCAAGCCCGGCCGCTTCCAGTCCAGCAGGGATTCCAGCTCCTGGTCCGCACAATCGGGGTTATCCCTCAGGCGCTGCACGGCATGACTGGTTTCAGACCAGAGTTTCTGCAAACCCGGCAAGGATTCATCCAGAACCGTTTCACCGTTGCACGACACCCTGAGCCGCTCCCCGGAAATGGGGCGGCCAAGATCGTGCACGATGTGCTCCAGACCCGCAGACTCCAGCATAACCATGGCTTGTGCATAATCACTTTCATTCACCTGGATTACGGCGCCCGGCTCCTCGGTGAACAGGAAAGCGTTGAGTTCTTCAGGCGGCACGCTGAGTGAGAGTTCAATTCCACAGTGTGCGGCAAACGCCATTTCGCACAGGGTAACGATCAGCCCGCCATCGGAGCGATCATGATAGGACTGAACAAGACCTGCTTCGTTCAAAGCCTGGATCACCCCGAAGAAGTCTCGGAGTTGCGCCGCTGAATCCAGGTCTGCTGGCTGCGCGCCGAACTGCGAATAAACCTGTGTAAACACCGATCCGCCCAGACGTTTGCGGCCATTGCCCAGGTCGATCAGTAACAGGCGGCTCGCAGCATCACCGGTTTTAAGCTGTGGCGTTAATGATCTTCTGACGTCCACGACCGGCGCGAAGGCCGAGACGATGAGTGAAACAGGCGCCAGCATGCGCCGTTCACCCGTTTCGTCCCGCCACACCGTTTTCATGGACAGTGAATCCTTGCCCACCGGGATGGCGATACCGAGATCCGGGCACAATTCCATGCCGATCGCCTGCACGGTGTCGTACAGGCTGCCGTCCTGGCCGGGTTCCCCGGCCGCAGCCATCCAGTTTGCCGAAAGCCGGATGTCTGAAATATCAACGATCGCCGCTGAAGCGATATTGGTAATTGCCTCCGCAATGGCCATGCGCCCCGATGCCGGGCCATTAATCACCGCCAGCGGCGTACGCTCGCCCATCGCCATGGCTTCTCCGCTGATGGACCGGAAGCCACTCAGAGTCACGGCAGCATCAGCGACAGGTACCTGCCACGGGCCAATCATCTGGTCCCGGGTCACCAGGCCGCCCACGGAACGGTCCCCGATGGTAATCAGGAAAGACTTGCTGCCGACCGCCGGGAAGCGCAGGACTCGATGCAGCGATTCACGAAAATCGTACGCAGCGGGGTCGAACTCATTACTGGAAAATGCCTGTCTCCGGATATCGCGAAGCATGCTGGGAGGGTCACTCAGCAACACGTCCAGCGGCATATCCACAGGAGCCTCACCCAGCAACTCATCCGACAAGCAGAGCTGACGTTTTTCCGTGGCGTGCCCCACTATGGCAAAGGGGCATCGCTCCCGTTTGCACATTGCCGCAAAAATCTCAACGGCCGCGGGGTCGATAGCCAGAACATACCGCTCCTGGGCTTCATTGCACCAGATCTCCATGGGCGACATCGCCGTGTCGGCGCTGGGGACACGGCGCAACTCCAGCTCGCCGCCACAGCCGCCGTCATTGAGCAGTTCGGGTAGCGCATTGGAAAGGCCGCCCGCACCGACATCATGGATCGAGAGGATGGGATTATTTTCACCCAGCGCCCAGCACGCATCGATTACTTCCTGACAACGCCGCTGCATTTCAGGGTTACCCCGCTGTACCGACGCAAATTCCAGGTCTTCCTGGCTCTGCCCGCTGCCTACCGAGGAAGCGGCGCCGCCGCCCAGCCCGATCAGCATGGCGGGTCCACCCAGCACAACGATGCTGGCACCCGGCGTGAGGGATAGCTTGTCAACGTGTTGTTCGCGAATACTGCCCATGCCACCAGCGATCATGATGGGCTTGTGGTACCCCCATAAAACACCGCCGATTTCCTGTTCAAACGTTCTGAAATACCCGCACAAGGCCGGGCGGCCGAACTCGTTGTTGAATGCGGCGCCGCCAATCGGGCCTTCGATCATGATATCCAGTGAACTTGCGATCCGGTCCGGCTTGCCGGAATCGATCTTCCAGGGAAAATCCAGGCCCGGGATATCGAGGTGGGAAACAGAATACCCGGTCAGACCGGCCTTGGGCCTGGCGCCGCGCCCGGTGGCGGCCTCATCGCGAATTTCGCCTCCGGAACCGGTAGCAGCTCCGGGAAACGGAGAAATAGCAGTCGGGTGGTTGTGCGTCTCAACCTTGATCTGGAACGGGAGATTTTCGGTCTCCCAGATATAAGCACCGCTTTCGGGATCGATGAAAAAGCGCTCTCCGCGCGGGCCGGCGAGGACGGCTGAATTGTCATGGTAGGCGGAAAGCACGCCATCGGGCGACCTGGCGTGCGTATTGCGGATCATGCTGAACAGGGATTGTTCCTTGTTATCACCGTCAATAATCCATTGCGCATTAAAAATCTTGTGACGGCAATGCTCTGAATTGGCCTGGGCAAACATCATCAGTTCGGCGTCGGTCGGATCTCTTCCCATTGCAGCAAATGCTTCCAGCAGGTAAGCGATCTCATCTTCAGAAAGAGCCAGGCCAAGATCACGGTTTGCGGCCCTGAGGGCATCACGACCCTCGTCACCAAGCGCGACGCGTCCGAGCAGTGCAGGTTTATTGTGAATAAACAGTTCGTGGGCGTCCGCCAGCGAACCAAGCACTGACTGGGTCATGCGGTCATGCAGCATGGCCTTAAGCCGGGCGCGCTCGCGCGGCGCAAGATGGTCCGCGCCCGGCACAAAGTAGGCGATACCTCTCTCAATGCGCTGGACGCTGTCCAGGCCGCAACGCCGGGCGATGTCCGTGGCTTTGGACGACCAGGGTGATTGTGTGCCCAGGCGGGGAACGACCAGGAGCAGGTCCCCGTTGTGCAGGTCACTGGTGAATTCGCCATGCAACAGGTCTTGCAAGCTGGTGATTTCCTGTCCGTCCAGGCTTGCTTCAGACTCTACCAGGTAGACGAAATGTGCTTCGAGCGCAGCTTCAAGGCCGGCAATACCGGCCAGGCGTCGAATCAGCTTTCGTTTGCGAAAATCAGATAGGGCGGGTTCTCCCAGGAGACAGGTGAACTCGGACAAGGCAACACTCCCGGATGTTTGCAGCCGGAACGGATTTCCGGCTGTCGGGATGACATTTTAACCCAGTACTCCTTCAAGGTGTACTAGTGTAGTGTCAAGCCTGAATTGATGGGTTCAGGCTTGACACTACACCAACCTTTCCTTGGCTTGCCGGGCTTTTTTTGGGCTCTAGTCTGCAGCTTCTGCTGTGGACATCTTGTCCAGACGGCTGCGCAGTTGATCAGGCGGCACGTAACCGGGAATCAACAGGCCGTTGGAAGTCAGTAATGCAGGCGTACCAGTCACTCCCAGATCGATGCCCAGTTGGTATTGTTCCGCAACCGGATTGTCACACTGACTGGGATCGGGATCACTGCCCAGCTTGGCATTTGTCATTGCAGATTGTGGATCATCGGCACACCATACAGAGACGGCTTTTTCATAAGACCGGGAACCGACGCCTGCCCGCGGGAAGGACATGTAGTGAATGGCAATTCCCTGCTTGTTGTACTCGGCTACCTGTGAGTGCAGTTTCCGGCAATAGCCACAATCGATATCGGTGAACACCGTCAGGTCATAGACCGGATCTTCCGGTGAGAAAGTAATTTGCCCGTCGGGGTCGATCTTACCCATGAGCTCCTTGCGCAGCCCTGCCTTGGATGCCTCGGTCAGGTCTTCGCGCGTATCCATATCGATAATCCGTCCCTGGAACATGTATTTTCCGTCGGCGGAGGTGTAGACGATGTCCCCGTTGATCTGAACTTGCAAAATGCCGTCAATGGGTGTTTCAGATATGGCGATTGAGTCCGCATTCGGAGCCAGCGTGCGGAATCGCTCTTCGATCATGCTGTAATCGTCTGCCGCAACGGCCGCCAGTGAAACGGCGAGCAGCAAAACAGTCAATCCTATATTGAAGTGCCTCATAACATACCTCTTATTTTAAATTTCAATTTCCAAGTCTGCGACTGCCCCCGGTTTCAAACAGGTGTAACCGCGTGCAATTCGCCTTGCTGGTATTCATAGAGCGTGGAATGATACTAAAGTTCAGCCCACCGCGATGGTATTTAATTTGCGTATTTGCTCAACTCACCCGCGAGGATGGTGTTTTCCGTGTAGCTTTTTCAGTCCTTCGCGGGCGATGTGGGTATAAATCTGGGTGGTCGAAAGATCGCTGTGCCCGAGCAACAGCTGAACCACCCTCAGATCTGCCCCGTGGTTTAACAGGTGCGTCGCAAATGAATGCCTCAGCATATGGGGTGAGACCTGCTGGTCGATCGCAGCTGCCCTTGCATGTTTTCGAATGGAGTGCCAAAAAGCCTGGCGGGTCATCCCCGCCTTCCTTGCCGTCACGAAAATCTCCGGGCAGCCGGCCCCGCGCATCAATTCCCCCCTGCCGTGATCCAGATACCTGAGCAACCAGGCAATCGATTCCTCACCCATGGGCACCAGTCTTTCTTTATCCCCCTTGCCCATCACCCTGACCACCCCCTGGTTCAGGTTCAGCCTGGAAAGTTCCAGGCCAACCAGTTCACTCACCCGCAAGCCGGTGGCATACATAAGTTCGAGCATGGCGCGGTCTCGCAGACCCAGCGGCGTACCCACATCCGGCGCTTCCAGTAATGCCTCAACTTGTTGCTCGCTGAGCGCCTTTGGCAAACCGCGCCCCAGGCGGGGGCTCTCGATCAGGGCTGACGGATCCTGGTCAATACGGCCTTCGCGCAACAACCACCGGTAAAACTGTCGAAATCCGGAAAGGTAGCGGGAAAGCGATCGCGGACTCCTGCCTTCCTGAACCCGTGAAGCCAGGAAATGAAGCAGGTCCTCCCGTGAAGCTGCCTTCAGATCACTGTTGCGTTTTTCCTGGTGCGCTGCCAGTTGCAGCAGGTCATAGCGATAAGCCTGCAGAGTATTCTCGCTGAGACCCCGCTCCGCCCACACCGAGTCAAGAAACGCCTCGATCAGTTTTTCTTGCTCCACCAAGGTTCTGTTCGCTCCAACCTGAATATTTCCTTATTGTAGTTGATGGCCAGTGTCCATTTCTTCTTACCACACGTTGCATGGTTCGGGTGAACAGAATTTCAGGGCGCTTTGCGTTGACGTTCTTCGCGCAGGTGGTTCATCCATTGCCGGGCGGCGTCCCTGGTTCGGTCATAACGACCGGCCTTGATCCAGTCTGCACTGGCGTTGTCAAAATTTCCAAGGTTGAATTGTGTCATACCTCTCAGCAGGTAAGCTTCGCCTGTTTCCCGCTCGGTAAGACCACCTTTGCCCAGTGCGTCCTGCAAAGCTTTCAGCGCATCCGGCCAGCGTTCAAGATCGACCAGAATGTAGCCACGACGCAGGTCGATCTTTCCATCGTCTGAAACTTCACCTGCAATTTCATAGGCAAGCAGGGAGTTCTCCAGCTCTTCAGCGGCGTACCATGAGTCGGCAACCGCGGTCCAGTGAACCCGGCTCGGCTCCACGACCCCGTCTTTGATTCCCTTTTCCAGCACCTGCGCTGCCCTGAAGGGCAGGTCCGAGTTACTGTAAAGGTTCGACAGGTAAGTGATGTCTGCCTGCGTATCCAGCAAGGCTTTGCGATAGGCTAATGCAATTACGGCCAGGGCCTTTTCGTCCTGCTTGAGTTTAAAGTAAATCTGGGATAATTGGATCCAGTACGTTTTTTCTTCCGGCCAGCGGGCGATGATGAGTTCCAGGGTTTGCGCAGCCTGGGGATATTGCTCCAGTTCATAGTGAGAGGCCAGCTTGAGCTGGTACCATTGTTCCCTGGGGTCATCATCCATGCCAATCGCGAGGTCGATCGCTTTCAGGGTTTCAGCGTAGTTTTCCTGCTGGGCGTAGATTGATGCCTTCAATACCCAGGCTGAAGACGTGATCTTGTCCCCGGGCGACTTGCAGAACCATAATTCCAGCTTGTCCAGTGCTTCGCGGTATCGCTCCTGCATGAAATAAAGCTGCGCGATCTGGTACATCAAAGCGAAATGCGCCGGGTCCGGCAGGGCGTCGAGCTCCACGGCCTTTTCGAAATATTTGAGAGCCGCGTCGTAGTTCTCTCTTGACCATTCCACCTGGGCCAGCGCCTGGTTCAGAACAGACCGCAGGTAGCTGCCTTTGCCGGCCCGGGCCAACATTTTCTGAAGCTGTTCGTAGGCCTCATCATAATGTTTTTCACCCACGTCCTCGTACACATTATTCAGCTGTTTCCAGGTGAATTCATCCAGGGCGTGGGTGCCCACGTGCCGTTTTTTACTGCATTCGGAAGCCTGTGCGAATACCGTGCCCGTAATCAATGCCAACAGGGCAATCGACAGGGCCGCTACGGTAATGACATGCCGGAAGATTCCACCCATTTCAGAATCCTGCAGAATCATCGAGTGTGAAATCAATGATCTGACTTGCGCGGCGATCTACCGCGACACCGTCTACTACCCGGGGTTTGAATTTCCACTTGAGAATGGCGCGAATGGCCGCCCGGTTGAACACCCTGGCCGGCTTGGCGTCGACCACCTGGGGATCTTTCACTGTACCGGCCTCGGTGATCGTAAATTCAATTTTCACCCAACCCTCGATACCGGAAATTGCAGCGTCACGCGGGTAAACGGGCCTGATGACAACCACCGGAATAATATCGCCCTCTGCAGTCTGGTCCACCTGCTGAAAATTACCCAGAAAAATACCTTCACCACCAACCAGCGGTATGTCGAGGTTCGGCATATTCATCACCGGCATATTCCGAGCCTGCTGGTCCACCCTGGAGATTTGCATCTTTGGCGGCGGTGGCGGGTCCCTGGGTGGTGGCGGTTTGATGGGCTTTCTCCGGCTCTTGTTTGCGATCTCGTCGGGTATTTCAACCGGCCCAAAATGAATACCCGCAATGGCTCCCAGGTCGGCACGATCACCCCCGCCGGAGGAAATCAGCTGGTGCATAAACAGGAACAATCCGAAGGTCACCGCCATGGCCAACAATGCAGCAATGAGTAAACGTATTTGTTTCATCCGGGCAAACTGTTCATAGCCGCAATTTCAATTTCACTGACCGCCCGGCTTCACGGCGGAGATGGCAATGCCCTCGATACCGGCCAGCCTCACCTGGTCCATCACCCGCGTCACGGTGCCAATGCGCGAACCTTTGTCGGCAACGATGACGACACTGCCTTCCGGGTTCTCGGCCCTGGCGCGCTCGACCATCTGCCGGACCTCGCGCAACTCGATCTGCCGTTTAGCCATCCAGATGTCGTCATTGGGCCTGACCCCGATCAAAATGGTTCCATTCCTCAGGGCAACAGCCTGCCCGGCTTCCGGTTTGATGATGACAGCACCTGTTTCCTTGGTGAAGGATGTCGTGACGATGAAAAAAATCAACATGATGAAGACGATGTCCAGCATCGGCGTGATGTTGATCTCGGCTTCTTCAGTATGTGCGTGTCTTCTTGCCATAAGCGCAATCCCGGCTCAATGATGTTGCAACAGGTCTTCCAGCTTCTCGGTTTCCGTTTGAGTCTTGTGGTCCAGCCAGGTTCCGAAATACACACCGGAAAGAGCCGCCACCATGCCGGCCATGGTGGGAACGGTTGCCATTGAAACGCCCCCCGCCATCGCCCTTGCATTTCCTCCGCCGCTGTAGGTCATCACATCAAATACCGTAATCATTCCCGTGACAGTTCCCATCAGGCCCAGCAACGGGCAAATGGCGATCAGCGCTTTGATCAGGCCGATATTTCTCTTGAGTGCTATGGACGCTTCGGAAATAAGGCCATCACGAATCTTCCTGGCGTACCAGGAAGAAGTGTCCGGCCGGGCTTCCCATTTGGCCACGACCACCCGTTTCCTGGATGGATACACACGGTAGATATACCAAACACGCTCCAGGATAAAAGTCCACATCAGGAACAGTACGAACATAATGGCCCACAGGACATCTCCCCCCAGATCCATGAACTCCCGGATCGATCCGACAGCTTGATAAAACCAGATCACACGCGGCTCTCCGCCAACCTCGCGATGAGGCCGGCAGCCTGTTCTTCAAGCACCTGGATCAGGGTTTTAGCCTTGCCCTGCAGGAAACTGTGCAGCAGTGTGAGCGGAATGGCCACGACGAGTCCCAGCACCGTGGTGACCAGGGCGGTTGAAATGCCGCCAGCCATCATGCGCGGATCACCCGTGCCAAACAGCGTAATCATCTGGAAAGTCCCGATCATGCCCACGACCGTACCCAACAGGCCGAGAAGCGGCGCCACCACATACAGCACTTTGATGAAGCTCAGGCCGAGCTCAATGGGAGCAGTTTCACGCAAGATAGCCTCATCGAGCTTGAGTTCAAGTGTCTCGATATCGGTGTCCGGATTGTCACTGTAGACCCCAAGCACCCGGCCCAGCGGGTTTGTCTTGTCAGCCGTTTCACTCCTCAGCTGGCGGGACATCTTACCGCCGGTGGTGTAGAGCGAGAAGATCTTCCACAGACACAGCAACAGGCCGAATAAACCCAGGCCAATAATCACGTAGCCGACAGGGCCTCCGTCCTCCCTGATCCGTTCAACCGGGGTCTTGGACTGAACCACTGCGCGCAGAATCTGACCGCGTGTAAAGTCGACTGAAAACCCTGTCACCTCGCCGGGAGCAGCACTTTGCAGATCCCGGGCCATGCGTTTGAAACGGGCTGCAGGCTGGCGCGCAAGCTCAATCAGGTTTACGCGGCTCTTGCTGGTATCCCAATCGAGGAACTGCCCATCTGACACCGCGTTGAACACGCCCAGCCTGATGATTTCCAGGTCCTGCTTTTCGCCGCTGGTTCTCTCAACCGTTGCGGTGAATTTCACCACCTTCCCGGATTCCGCGATTTCCGTGACCATCGCTGACCACAAGCGCCGTAATTCAGGGACGGTAGGCAGCTCTTTGCGTTGGGCCAGGTCGGACAGGAACTGCGTCCTGCCGGGCATCTGGGCTGTCACCATTGAATCATCCAACGCAGCCTGGACATCACCGGAAGCCTGTCTTACAACTCCAAACAGCTCACCGAGATTACCCATGCGTTCCGCCAGGGTAGTTTCGAGTTCGGCCAGCGACCTTTCATTCCGGTCATACTCGTCACGCAAACGGTCACTGCGTGTGTTTTCGGTGGCCAGTTCCTGTCGTGCCCGGGCCAACAGGTTTTGCTGCTCATCGCGTTCCTTGACGAAGCTTGCTTCACGCTGCTGGTTGATCCGGGTTTCGCTCTGGGCAGCTTCACGTACGATACGGGCCAGCTCATCCAGGGTTTGTGCACTCGCTACCGGGGGCACCGCCAGAACAACCATAAGAAAAGTCGTAACTGCAAAAATGCCTGGCTTTTTCATTGCACCACCTGCGGACCGGGCACAGGCAAAACCACCAGATTCGGCGCTTTTTCATTCCTGGCGATGGCCAGGCCGTCCTTGACTTCGCGGCGATAGCGCTCAGGCAACTCCTCGAACTGCCGGCTGGCGGGATTGAACCAGCCGGTGACGCTATTGTCGCTGGTCTGGTAGACGAGCAGGGTTCGGCCAACCCTGAGGAAGTCGACTGTCTGCCCGGTGGTGGGCAATGTAGCTGAATACGCTTCGGTGGTGCGGCCAAATTCCAGTTCACCCTGGTAGGCCTCCATCACCCGACGGTATTTTTCAGAAGCAGTCACTTCGCTCTGGTCCATCATGTCGCGTAGCCGCTCGACACGCGCACGGCGCTCATCAATACGAAATGGAATGTCCGCTTCGACAATCCGGCCCAGGGCATCGATCATCTCCAGCATCAATGGAACGACACCCCGGTTGGTCGCTTCCAGGCCTGACAGTTGCCGGTTGATGGACTGGATTTCGTTACCCTGGTCCGTAACCACTCTTGCGAGGTTGTCATCGTAGATTTTGAGGCTTTCGGTTTCCCGTATAACCGATCGGTACTCAGCCAACAGATCCTGGGTCTGCTTTGCAAGACCGGTGACCCGTTGCTGCGAAGTGGCAGCATCCTGGTTGATCCTGGATTCTGCCTGTACGGTAGCGTCCAGGTCCTGAGCCTGTACGCTGCCCCATAAAACAAGAGTTAAGCAGGTATAAAGAAGCACCATGGTAAAGCGGTGTTTTAAAAGTCTTGGCATACTCTGTTTCCAAAAGCGCAATCCCGTATTCTATATGCAATTTGCTCATCGCTCACAGGTGAACGCTTTGTAAGAGGTCGCTTGCGGCCGACTGTCCCAGAGCCGGTCGGCCGCAAGCGACCTCTTACAACAGCGGTCGGCCGCAAGCGACCTCTTACAGTAGCGGTCGGCCGTGAGCGACCTCTACTGTAGGAGCGTCCTTGG
>JAIVWI010000034.1:0-20841 GCA_048636595.1 Oceanospirillum sp.
AGCTTCAGGGCGTGGAGATCACGTTGTGCATAATGATCGGCAACACCGGACTGGCGGGTATGCACATCGGCGCCCCCCAATTCTTCTGCGGTGACGATCTCGCCGGTGGCAGCCCGGACCAGGGGCGGGCCGCCGAGAAAAATCGTGCCCTGGTCTTTGACGATGATGGACTCATCAGCCATGGCCGGCACATAAGCGCCACCGGCAGTGCATGACCCCATTACCGCGGCAATCTGCGGAATATTCTGCGCCGACATATTGGCCTGGTTGTAGAAAATGCGCCCGAAATGGTCCCGGTCGGGAAAAACCTCGTCCTGCCTGGGTAAATTCGCGCCACCGGAATCGACCAGGTAGATGCAGGGAAGATGGTTCTGTTCTGCAATGGTCTGGGCGCGCAGGTGCTTTTTGACCGTCAGGGGAAAATAACTGCCGCCCTTGACGGTGGCGTCATTGGCGACAATCACACATTCCTGGCCCGCCACCCGCCCGATGCCGGTAATAATTCCGGCAGCGGCCACGCTCTCACCGTAAACTTCGCGGGCAGCCAACTGGGAAAGTTCTAGAAAAGGCGATCCCGGGTCTACCAGGGCATTGATACGATCACGCACCAGCAACTTGCCGCGTGATTGATGCCGGTCCTGGTATTTCTCTCCGCCACCCCTTTTGATCTCCTCCAGCTGGTCGCGCAGATCCCCGACCAACCTCTCCATGCGTGCTGCATTGGCAAGGAATTCCTCTGACCGGGTATTCACCCTGGATTGAATCTGGCTCATGATCCGCTCCCTAAACCGTTTCGTGGAATAACTCGCGGCCAATCAGCATACGCCTGATTTCCGACGTCCCGGCGCCGATTTCGTAGAGCTTGGCGTCACGGAGCAAACGACCGGCCGGATAATCATTGATGTAGCCATTGCCGCCCAGCGCCTGTATTGTCTCCAGTGCCATCTGGGTTGCGTGTTCGGAGGTAAACAGGATCACGCCGGCGGCATCCTTGCGGCTTTCACGTCCCCGGTCACAACTGCGGGCCATCGCGTACAGGTAAGCGCGGGATGCGTTAAGAACAGTGTACATATCGGCTAACTTTCCCTGCATCAGCTGGAATTCCCCGATGCTGCGGCCAAACTGCTTGCGCTCGTGGACATAAGGCAGGACCACGTCCAGGCAGGCCTGCATGATCCCAACCGGACCGGCCGCGAGCACAGTACGCTCGTAGTCCAACCCGGACATCAGCACCCGGACACCGCCATTTTCCCGGCCCAGAATATTTTCCGCCGGCACAGCGCAATCTTCCAGGACCAACTCACAGGTGTCGGAACCACGCATGCCCAGTTTGTCGAGCTTTTCTTCCGTGGAAAATCCCGGGGTATCCCGCTCGACAATAAACGCCGTGATGCCCCGTGACCCCGCGTTGACATCGGTTTTGGCATAGATCACGAAGGTACTGGCCTGCGGGCCATTGGTGATCCACATTTTCCTGCCGTTCAATACGTAATGATCACCCTGCCGGTCAGCCCGCATCCCCATGCTGACGACATCAGAGCCGGAATTGGGCTCGGACATGGCCAGGGCGCCCACCTTTTCCCCGGAGCAGAGTTCCGGCAGGTACTTGTGCTTCTGGTCTTCCGTACCGTTTTTTCGAATCTGGTTGAGACACAGGTTTGAATGCGCGCCATAAGACAGGCCAACCGATGCAGAAGCACGGCTGATCTCTTCCATGGCCACGCAATGAGCGAGGTAACCCAGGTGGGTGCCGCCATATTCTTCTTCCACGGTAATGCCCAGCAAACCCATCTCACCCAGCTTGGGCCACAGATCTGCGGGGAAACCGTTCTCTTTGTCTATCTGCACGGCGCGGGGAGCAATTTCTGACTGAGCAAACTGGTAAACCGCTTCGCGCAGCATGTTGATGTCTTCGCCCAGGTCAAAATCCAGCGTGGGGTAATTGGTGCTCATTCAGTTCAGTCTCCGCCTGATAAATAGTTTATTAAATAAATAATTCATGTCCTTTCCTTTACCCTTTTCCGGGCGGTCATTTCCGTAAGCGCATCCAGGCACTTGTCTTCCGCATTCCGCAAGTCCAGCAACATAAACCTGAGATCCTGCTGCTGGCTTTTCAGTTCTACCTGCTTTTCCCGAATCCTTGCAAGCAGTTTTTCAAGCTGCCTGCGGTTATTCCGGGCAGAGCCATACATCAACACGATTTCAGCGCTTTCGTCCAGGCTGAGCCCCAGGCGTTTGCCGCGCAGGATCAGCCTCAGCTTGGTGCGTTCGGACGGACTGAAAATACGCCGCGTACCCTCCCGTGCCGGCTTCAGAAATCCCTTTTCCTCGTAAAATCGTATGGTTCGCGTTGTCACGTCGAACTCACTCGCGAGATCGCTGATGCTGTATGTTTTGTTCATTCGGACAGTCCTGTTCGGTTGCAGCCGGAGTATACCTTACGTTTACGTCAACGTAAATATAAGGCCAGTAAAAACAAACAAAGACCATCACGATTAACGGTCAGAGCCACTATGCGCTAGCCAAGGGAGCGTTGGGTCAAAAATATACGGGATAGCAGTGGACAGCACCCTTTGAATAGCGAATCATTCGAATAGGAAACATTCATTAAGGTCTTGAAACATGAATCCTAGAATCGAGTCGGGCGGCTTGTCAATCGCCGCGGAACTATACCAATTGGTCAACGAAGAAATCATTCCGGGAACGGGCATCGATACGGATCAGTTCTGGCAATGCCTGGGGCAGATCAACCGGGAACTGGGGCCAAAAAACAAGGCCTTGCTGGAAAAGCGGCATGACCTGCAACTGCAACTCGACGAATGGCACCGGCAGAATCCGGGAACCTGATATGCCGGTCTACAAGCAGTTTCTGCGTGATATTGCATACCTGGTCCCTGAGGGAGAGGACTTCACCATCACCACAAGCAATGTCGACCCGGAAATTGCCACCATCGCCGGCCCGCAACTGGTGGTGCCGGTCAGCAATGCGCGTTTTGCCCTCAATGCAGCCAACGCCCGCTGGGGCAGCCTGTACGACGCCTTCTACGGCACAGACCTGATTGCAGAGGATGACGGCTGTGAGAAAGGCACAAGCTTCAATCCGGCGCGTGGTGAGAAAGTCATCGCAATGGCGGCCGGATTTCTTGATGATGTGTTTCCGCTGACTCGCGGAACCCACCGGGATGTCACCGCATATGCGATTGACGACTCAGCGAGTCCGGCCCGGCTGCGAATGACCCTGGATGATGGCAGCGCCACGGCACTGGCCCGGCCCGGCCAGTTCACCGGGTATGAGCGGAATGCAGAGACACTGGTCGTATTGCTGAAAAACAACGGCCTGCACGTCGAATTGCAGATTGATCCCGCCCATCCCATCGGCAAAATGTCGGCTTCCGGGATGAAAGACGTGATCCTGGAATCAGCAGTCACCACGATCCAGGACTGCGAAGATTCGGTTGCGGCGGTGGATGCGGACGACAAAGTCACCGTCTACCGGAACTGGCTGGGACTGATCAAGGGTGACCTGTCCGCCTCCTTTGACAAAGGCGGCAAAACCCTCACCCGCCGGCTCAACCCGGACAGGAACTACACAGCACCGGGCGGTGAATCCTTCTCCTTGCCGGGCAGAAGCCTGTTACTGGTACGCAACGTCGGTCACCTGATGACCACCAATGCCGTGCTGGATGACCAGGGCCAGGAAATTCCCGAGGGTTTTCTCGACGCCATGGTCACCTCGCTCTGTGCGGTTCACGATATCAAGGGCAATACCCGGCTGCGAAACAGCCGCAACGGCAACTTCTACATCGTCAAGCCGAAGATGCATGGGCCGGAAGAAGTCGCTTTCACCGTTGAGTTGTTCGGCCGCGTCGAAGACTGTCTCGGCCTGGACCGCAATACCCTGAAAGTCGGCATCATGGACGAAGAACGCCGCACCACCGTCAACCTGAAAGAATGCATCCGCGCGGCCAGCGAACGGGTCGCATTCATCAACACGGGTTTCCTCGACCGTACCGGCGATGAAATCCACACCAGCATGGAAGCCGGGGCCATGCTGCCCAAGGAAACCATCAAGCTGCAGCCCTGGATCCTTGCCTACGAAGACTGGAACGTCGATACCGGCCTGGAATGCGGTTTACCCGGCAAGGCACAGATCGGCAAGGGCATGTGGGCCATGCCCGATGAAATGAAGGCGATGGTCGATTCCAAGCTGGCCCATCTGCAGGCCGGCGCCAGTTGCGCCTGGGTGCCCTCACCCACCGCCGCCACGCTGCATGCCATGCACTATCTTGGGTACAACGTCAGTGAGCGGCAAACGGAACTTCTGTCCCGTCCAAAGGCCAGCCTGGACGACATCCTGACACCGCCCCTGCTGGGTGAGGTTCAACTAAGCGCTGAAGAGATCCAGGCAGACCTGGATAACAACGCCCAGGGCATACTCGGTTACGTCGTGCGCTGGATCGACCAGGGTGTGGGCTGTTCCAAGGTCCCGGACATCAACAACACCGGCCTGATGGAAGACCGCGCCACCTTGCGCATTTCCAGCCAGCACATCGCCAACTGGCTGCGCCACGGCATCTGCTCCGAAGAACAAGTCATGGAAACCCTGCAGCGCATGGCGATTATCGTGGACCAGCAAAACGCCGGCGACCCGCTGTACCGCAACATGGCGCCGGACTACGACGAAAGCGTCGCATTCCAGGCGGCCTGCGACCTGGTGTTCCTCGGCCGTGAACAACCCAGCGGTTACACCGAGCCCATCCTGCACCGCCGCAGGATCGAAGCCAAGGCCCGGTTAGGTACCTAAGCTGGGTCTTTGAGGCGAAGCAATTGCAGGGAAAAATACAGGTGCATGAACTGTAAAAAGGTGGAATACGAATCTTAAATGGTTAATCACAATACACATAAATGGAACTTCCCCGCACGTTTCCGAACCCACACCTACAGCTGGAAGGGTGCGGATTCCGGGGTCAGGTTCTAGAATCTGACCCCGGCCTGTCGTTCGCGCGCCGCCAAAGGTTTTTGCTGGACCGAGAGCAGGAGTTGTATTCCAAAATACCCTAAGGCGGTTTCGAGCCGATCAATCCGGCTGACATGGTCAAGATCCAACAAGCGCCTGATGACTTTCTCGTTAACCGCCAGGCGCTTGGCGAGTTCTACCTTATTCACTTTTTCCTCTGACATCGCCATGGCCAGCGCCAGCTTGGCGGACGTCAGGATATCGAGCGTAACTGCAGCGCGACCCCGAAGAGGTGATGGCCGCGGTGGCACCCGGCGAAGAAGCACATATCCGCCCAGTGCGGCGACCAGGCAATCCCGAACAATCTCCTGGAAATCCTCTCCGCGATCAACCTGGGTCGAAGCGCCCGGCACATCCGGAAAATGCACAATAATGGAATCGCCCTCATGCTCTGTTTCATAGGGATAGACAAATCGCATATCGGAAATCCTTGGGTCGTAGCAAAATTCAAGATCCTGCCGCTTCGAATACCGCCGGGCGCGACGAATAAACTCGGCACATTTCACTGCACAGTATCGGACATATATGACCGATTTACAAGAAATATAGATACAAGGAAAATCGTGTTATCCATCTGAACAACATACTATTTTCCAATCTTCAGTTCATTGGGAATTTGGATGAGTTTTTTGTAGGAATTTGCCTCTGCGGCGATCGGGGTCAGAATCAGTTCGAAAAGGGTCAGGTTCAAGAACCCGACCCCAGACTGTCTAAGGCATTACTTTTTACGGCAGGCGACCACATTCACCGCTTTGAGCGACATCACCAGCACGCCATGCTGGTTGAATACTTCATTTTTGGTCTGTATCAGCAGCCATGGCCAGGATATTCCGGGCCTGTTTCAGGTGCGGGATGTCCAGCATGACGCCGTCCAGGCTCAATGCCGCCTCTCCAGGATTGGCCGCGAACAATTCGACGATTCGGCGGGCCTGGGTGATTTCTTCCCCGGTCGGGGTAAACGCCGAGTTGATGACTGCGACCTGGTCCGGATGGATCGCGAGCTTGCCGGAAAAACCGTCCCGCCTCGCCTCATCACAGGTGGCGCGCAGGCCTTCCAGGTCGCGGAAATCCGCATAGATCGTATCGATGGCCGCCACGCCGGCTGCATGAGCCGCGAACAGGCACAAATTCCGGGCCAGTTGGAAGGGCGAAGTCCAGTTGCCATCCCTGTCCTTGTTGGCCAGCGCCCCCACCGCGGTGCCCAAATCCTCTGCTCCCCAGGTCAACCCGGCCAGTCGCTGGTCGCAGCGCACGTACTCTCCGAGTGAAAAAATGGCTGCGGGCGTTTCGGTGGACACCGGCAGAATTCGGGTCGAACCCATTGCAAAACCCAGCTCTTTTTCAAAATCTTCCAGGTGCTGCCCGAGCAGCAGAACATCTTCCGGTGAGCGGGTCTTGGGCTGAACGATGCCATCCGGCTGGCCGTGCATGATGGCCGCCAGGTCTTCCAGCGCCGCTGGCTGATCAAGCGGATTGATCCGTACCCAAATTTGCTTTTGCCGGCCTTCAGCGTGTTCTGCCAGGAAATCACCGGTCAACTTGCGCGCCGCCGCCTTGTTTTCAGGCGCAACCGAATCTTCCAGGTCGAGAATGAGCGCATCGGCGGGAACCGTCACACTTTTGGATAATTTTCTTGCGCTGTCTCCGGGGACAAAAAGCAGCGAGCGAAGTTTCATTCCCTAGGTTTCCTCAACATTAGGTTTCCTCAACATCAAAGCTGAACGCTTGCATCTGGCAACCAGTTCGTCGCGCTGATTAAAAGCACGGTGCTCGAAAATGACGATGCCGTTATCCGGGCGCGAATTGCTGTCGCGCAGCTCGATCACTTCGGTCTCAACACGCAGGGTATCGCCATGGAACAACGGGGCCGGGAACCGAACTTCGTCCCAGCCCAGGTTGGCCACCGTGGTGCCCTGCGTGGTGTCCCCGACCGAGATGCCTACCATCAGCCCCAGGGTGAGGCAGCTGTTGACCACCCGCTGACCGTATTCCGTTTCGTTCCTGCAATACTCTTCATCCAGGTGCAATGCGGCGGAATTGTGGGTCAGCGCGGAAAAAAATACGTTATCCGCCTCGGTGATGGTGCGCCGTAACTGGTGGTCAAAGACCTGCCCAAGATGAAATTCTTCAAAATACAGTCCGGCCATTCCAGCCCTCCTACCCGGGGTTCGCCTATTTGACAGTCTGGGCAAAGCTTACACCAAATCAACGCCGGAATCGTTCAACCTTGTGCTCTACCAGGGAGTAAACGGAAGGCACAACCACCAGTGTCAGCAGGGTTGAACTGACCAGCCCCCCGATCACCGCCACGGCCAGTGGGCCATTGGTGTGAGAACCGGCGCCGAATCCCAGCGCAGCGGGAAGCAGCGCCAGGATGATGGTGAACGACGTCATCAGGACCGGCCGCAGGCGCCGGGGGCAGGCCTCCCGTAGAGCCATATCTATGCCTGTCCCTTCCGCGCGCACGCGGTTGGTCAGATCAACCAGCAAAATGGAATTCTTGGCCACCAGGCCGACCAGCAGAACGAGGCCGATCATCGAAAAAATATTGAGTGAGTGTCCGGTCAGCCACAAGGCTGCGACACCACCGATAATCGCCAGTGGCTGGGCGACCATGATCACCAGTGGCTGAATGAAAGAATTGAACTGGCTCGCCAGCACCATGTACACCAGGATCAGGGCGGTCACAAAGGCGAACACCATGTAGTTTACCGTCTTGCCAAACTCTTCTGACCGGCCGGTCATCATCACCTTGTAACCCGCCGGCAATAATTCCTGTGCGGTCTCATAAACCTGGCTGATGGCAGCCGCCTCGCCCATCAGCGGGGTGCCGTAAAAGGTTGCCGAATATTGCAGATCGTAACGGGACACAATGGCCGGACCCAGGCTGTTTTCCAGCACGACCAGGTTATCCAGCCGGACCAGTTCCCCACCGGCTGCCCTGAGGTATATGCGGCTAAGATCAGGCAGGTTTTGCAAGCTGCCTGCACCCGCCTTGAGACGTATATCGTAACGCTCACCATCCCCCGGATCGTCATTGTACCTGGCAACATCAAAGCCACCGGAAAGTACATTGACCGCCAGGGCGACATCACGGGAGGTAATCCCCAGGTTCCTGACCCGCTCGCGGGAAACGTCCACTTCCAGCTGCGGCAGATTCAGTTGCAGGTCGAGATCCAGTGTCCCCATTCCCGGTACCCTGTCCAGCCTGGACTTTAATTCGGACGCCAGGCCGGCCACGCGTTCCAGCGCCGGGCCCACCAGGACAAAAACCAGGGGCTCCCCTCTTTGCCCGCCGACCATTGGCACTTCGGTAACAAAAACCTCAACACCGGGAATCTCGAGAAACCGCTGGCGCAGCCGGGCCATGAGCTGGGCCTGGGAAATGTCACGGTCTGCCCAGGTGGCCATTCGAACCAGGATACTGGCGCGGCTCACCTGCCCCGCCTGGTCCTCACCGATGGTTGCGAATGAACCGATAATTTCCGGATAGTCGGCGAAAATGGCATCCACTTCCTTCAACCTGGACTCCGTGTATTCAATACTGAAGCCCAGGGGCGTTTTCAGAGTAACAATAAAACGGCTTTCATCTTCTTCGGGCATGAATCCCTTGTTGATCTGAGCGAAGAAAAAACCACTGGAAAGCACGATCGCCAGCGCAATGAAAACAACGCTCCAGCGATAGCGCAAACTGCGGTCAATCAGGCGCATGTAGAGCCGGTCAACCGCCTTGAATGGCGCTTCGATCACCCGGTACAGTTTTCCATGCCGTTGCGAGTACCTCAGGTGCCGGGAGCAAAGCGCCGGTGTCAGGCTCAGAGAAACAAACAGAGAGACCAGCACGCCCACCGTAACGACGACGGCAAATGACTGGAAAAAACTGCCGATGATGCCCTTCATGAAAATGACCGGCGCAAAAATGGCCACCAGCGTCAGCGTTGAGGCCAGCACTGCAAACACGACCTCGCGGCTGCCTTCGATGGCCGCGCTGACCGGATCCCGGTTACCCCGCTCCCACTGGCGGAATATGTTTTCCAGCACCACGATCGCGTCATCCACCACAACACCGATCAACAACAACAGGCCCAGCAGGGTCATCGTGTTGAAGGTATAGCCTGAAAAATACATGACGGCTACTGCGCCCAGAAGTGAGACCGGTATGGCGGCCGCGATGATGAACATCGACGTGACGCTTTTCAGGAACAGCCAGACCACCAGGGCAGTCAGCAATGTGCCCAGCAGGATGTGCTCCTTCAGCGCATCCACGATATCCTCGATGAGATCCGCATCATCATGGGCAATCTCGAGCTTCATGCCCGCTGGAAGTTCCGGCAGAATGTCCTCTTCGAGCCGCCGCTTGACCTCATCCACGATCGCCACCGTGTTGGAATTCTGGACCTTGACGATGCCCAGCCCCACCGTCGGCTTGCCGTTGTAGCTGGCGAACTGCCGGTGGTCAGCGAGCCCGTCCTCGATCGATGAAATATCACCCAGCCTGATCGGTGCTCCATCGGGGTATGCCACGATCAATGCTTCGAGCTCTTTCGGGTCGTGGTATTCCAGATCCAGCGTGACCAGTTTTTCCTGCTCTCCACCCACCAGGAATCCACCCTGCAAACGCACATGTTCGGTGGCGAACGCCCCGATCACATCATTTGCCGCGATCCCGAAAGCCGCCATTTTGCCCAGATCAAGATTGACCCGAATGGTACGCTTACGCTCACCACCCAGAGTAACTTCTCCAACACCATCAATAGTTTCTAAACGTTTTTTAATCACATTTCTAGCATACTGATTGAGCTGTTGCAGCGTGCGATCGCCCGTCAGGGCCAACCACAATACCGGCATTCCACCAAATTCCACTTTGGCAACGATGGGGGGGTCCGCCTCTTTCGGCAGTTCCGGCAACACCTGGTTGACCTTGGCCTGGACTTCGTTGAACGCGATATCCACATCTTTTTCAAGGCCAAAGCGGATCACCAAAACGGAAATACCCGGAGCAGAAGTAGTGCGAATGTGCTCGATACCGGGCACGCTGTTGACCGAGGTCTCAATGATATTGGAGATGCTGGCGTCCATGATTTCCGGGCTGGCTCCCGGCAACACCGTCTGTACGGATATCATCGGGAATTCAATCCTTGGAAACCGGTCTACACCAATGCGGTCATAGCTGATGATGCCGAACAGCAGCAGCACCCCCGACAACATGTAGGCGAACACATGGCGCTTGATCGACAGAGCGGGAAGGCCTGCTCCACCGTCTTTCCCGGCATCCGCGTGACCATTCGGGGACATGGGCTTGTTCAATTTCCGGGCTCTTGGACGCTGACTGCTGCGCCATCAGTCAGGTAATGGGCGCCTTCTGTTACAACCGTGTCTCCAGCGGTCAGCCCGCTGCGGATTTCTACCCAGCCATCCAGGATTTCCCCCGTTTCAACTTCTCGCTGCCTGACGTGGTCTGAATCCAGCAGATACACAACCTTCCCCGCCGGGCGGGACACCAGGGCGATACGCGGAATAACAACCGCATCGGGCCGCCTCTCGACCACAACCCTCGCCTCGATGGTGGCTTCGGGGCGCCAGAATCCCGGGTTGATCACATCGGCGATGACAATTAACGCCCGGTTCATGGACCCGATTTCGGGCCGGATCTGATCAATCCGGGCTTGCACTACCTGGCCGGGAGCAACCGGACTTTCAATGAAAACTTCCAACCCTTCCTTCAGTTGATAGCCAACGGTTTCCGGAAACGGCAGGCGCGCCCACAGCGCACGGGTGTCAGTGATCGTGATCATCGGTTTGCCGACGGTAGCAAAGTCCCCGACAGATACGTGACGGGTTTCAACCACTCCATCGAAGGGTGATTGCAGCCGTGCCCTGGTCAGCCTGTCCTGGGTAACAGCCAGGCGTGCGGCGGCGGCCGTTAACGAGGCCCGGCTCATGGCCAGTTGCGCTTCCGCGTCATCCAGGCGCTCTTGCGGCATCATATCCCTGGTTTTGAGGTCCCTGTAGCGTTTTACCCGGCGTTGCTCATTGCTAATACTGACTTTCAGGCGTTCTATGTCAGCCGCAGCTTCGCGCCGCGCGAGTTCGGTTTTCGTCGTGTCCAGCAATACAAGCGCCTGACCAGCCTTTACGGCATCACCCTCTTCCACCAGCACTTCCACTACCCGTGCATCGATCTCCGCAGCAAGAGACGGTGAATTTTGGCTGACCAGGCGGCCGACGGCAAAAAGCTCGACCAGGACTTCCCTTGTTTCTGCTTTGGCAACCCGGACCGGGATAACGCGGGAGCCGGCAACTGAATTGCCCAGGCCGTTTGAATCCGCATCCTTGCCGCTACACGCAAGCAGAACCAGGGATACGAAGATCAGCATGCCACAGCGCGCCAGCTGCCTGATGAATCCTGCCTTCATGACACCCCCTCCCGATCCGCCACTGCGCCGGCTTGTTTAGACATGCCATTGAGGAGCACATCCACCATCCCACCGGAAAAACAACCGGCATCCCGCGCAAACTCTGCTTCAGGAAAATGCTTCAGAATATTCTGCGCCTGGAAAAAGAATACGTTGCCACCGAACAATAAGAATGCGCATAGCGTCGGGTCCAGGTCGTCTCTCAGGACACCGGCTTCCTGCCCTGCGCGCAAAATGGAAATCATCCGGCGAAAGACATTTCCCACAACCTGGTCGGCGATTTTTTTACTTTTTTGCTCATCACCCGACAGCGCTTCGCGAAGCAGTAAACGGGATGACAGGTGCCGGTCAAACAGGTGGTGTTGGTACGCTTCCGCAAACTCCCTCAGGCGTTCGTGAAAACTGCCCGCACCGTCAGCCAGGTTTTCGACCAGCGCAGCTGTCTCCGCAGCGCTTGATTGGAGGATCGCCAGGTAAAGCGCTTCCTTGGAACTGAAATGATGGTAGATATTCGCTTTGCTGACGCCTGCTGCCTGCGCAATACCCCGCATCGAAACACCGTCATAACCCTGTTCTGCGAAAAGCCGTACTCCTGCTGACAGGATTGCGGCTTCGCCCGGCGATTGACCCGGTTTATCCTTTACTCTTTCTGCGGCCTGCATTGTCACTACCCTGTTTACTCCGATAATTGAAACTGACCGTACGGTCGGTCAGTTATTATCCCTCAGGCAACTACCCATATCAATGACATCAGGCCGTATTTAAGAAAAAACCCCGCAAATGCGGGGCCCTCTGATTTTCAGTTCCCGGCGTCCGTATGGGTTCAAATTTTTACCTCATTCGAATAAGCGGTGTCTTCACCTTCGCCCCTGCGGGCTTTTACCCTGTACTTGTAATGTTCTGAACCGGGAGATTCACTGAACGAAGTTACGTCCTGCCCGGTGGTCGCATGCTGCGAAAAGTCGCAGAGGGTGATCCTGCCCCTCCCGCTTTCCAGGCAGCGTTCGATGATAAAAATGCTTTCATTGCCGGCTCCATTGGAATTATCGATCCAGTTGAGGACGACAGTCCTGATTGCCGTTTCGCCTTTGCCGGATGTACTCACCGAGGCAAGCATGTCTGAAGGGGCGTCAAAACTGCCGCCCGGTTCGGGCTCTCCGGCCCCGTCACAACCGTTGAGGCAAAACGTCATGACAGGGCCGGAAGAACTGATATTGGAAATCGTGTGTCCCGTCACGGTAATACGGCCACTCTGGTAAGCATCCGTGTTCGGATGTCCGTCAGGACCCGGCGCCATGGCATCCACGCCCCCGCCGTGATGAACATCACCTGAATCGCCGCGGTTAACGCCTTTTTCCAACTGAAAATTGCCGTCGGCCTGAGCCATGGCAACGCGATAATGCTTGCCGTCCTTCGGCCAGCGCTTACCGGGATAACCTTCCGTGTTGAACCCGGCTTCATCGTCTATGTGCCAGATCGCCAGCCCCCCCTGGGGCAAGGAACAATCGAAACCGGCATTTTGACGGTTTTCGATCATCAGGTATTCGTTGCCCGGGTAGCCATCTGTAATCACGAAGTACTCGTTGTTGGTCTCCGACTGGCCGATGGTGTACTCACCAGACTGGCTGATGTCAACCGGGCTGATCCAGCCCAACTGCAATTTGCTCCAGGGAGAGAAATGAGGCGGGCATAATTGCGAACCTGAAAAACCCCAGGAATTAGCCATCAGGCCGTAGGAACCGATGCCGGCTCCGCCACCGTTGGTGTCATAGAGATCCGGCAGGCCGAAGAAGTGGCCGGTTTCATGGGCGATCACGCCAATGCGGCCAATGTCGGAACCCGATGTGCGCCACAGTGCCGGACTGATATGGTAGTCAGAAACCCTGACGCCCTCGGTCGAAGTCCAGGATGGATTCTGAATGGCCCAGCGATGAGACCAGATACGATCAGCCGAGGCTACGCCGTCCTCATCTGTACCACCCCATTCCGCCCCATAACCTGAATGAATAAATGCGATGGAATCGATATACCCGTCATTATCTGCGTCGTATTGGGTGAAATCGATGGCCTGATCCAGCGTATCCAGCGCCTCGCGGAGAGCTTCCCACAAGGTGCTGTCACCGGACTGCCCGTTGGCATAGTACTGCTCGGATTTGGATACCGTTATCCACCCGGAAACATCGGAGTTCAACTCCATCTGCCCATAGGAATTCTGCAGATAGACATCCCGGACACTGCCGGTAGGCGCCAGTTGCGGGTCACCACCCGGGGCATTGAACAGTATATTGATGTCGGATGATGAAGGAAGAGCACGGCCAGCGTGGTTGCTGAACTGGATCATGACTACCAGGTTTCTGATGGCTCCGGCAGGCGCAGCGCCCTGAATAGTTGAGCTGCCCGAACTGCCGGGGGACTTCCTGGCAGACTTCGCACGCTGGGCAGCGGAAGGAAGCAAACCTTTGTTCAATCCCCCCGCCCGTGGATTATTGATGCCTACTTTCAAGCCGGTCGCCACCAGGCGGCCCTGCGGGTTCACACGAGCATACTCATACCAGCCTTTGCTGCGGACAACCGTGTAACCAGCCATATCCTCGGTCCAGTTGAAATGCTCATCACCGCGCACACGCAGTGAGACTACCGTGCCATCCGGTTGAATATCCTGGAAACTGTTGGGATTGGCAGGTACAGCGAGAACTGAAGGGACATAAGCCAGCAACAAAAAACAAGCTGCTGCAAGGCCCGAAAGCACTTTACGGACGCGCTTCAAGCCACCACTGATCCAATACATATCGAGACCTCCATTTCTCAACTACGAATCTGCAATCCAGCGAATTCGGCGTGTCAATCCTTCCTGATCGCCACTAACCTGCCCAACATACCTGAAAAGAGGCTTTTTATCTACTAAATTCTACTTTAATATTAGACTTCAACTCACTAGTTTTAAAGCAGAATTTACACCAATCTTACGTGCATTACACCTTCCGCGGAAGCAATGGCGTCAATAACTCCCTGGGTAGGCTCCGACTCGATGTCAATGATGTTATAGGCCATGTCGCCGTGGCTCTTGTTCACCATGTCGATTACGTTAATGTCATGGTCCGCCAGCACCGAAAGCACGGTGCCCAGCACGCGCGGCACGTTTTCATTGGCGAAGGTAATCCGGTAACCGCCATCCCTGGCCATGCGGGTCTGGGGGTAATTGACCGAGTTTACGATGTTGCCGTTTTCCAGGAAATCCATCAATTGCTCTGCAGCCATGACCGAGCAGTTTTCCTCTGCCTCGGCCGTGCTGGCGCCAATGTGAGGGAAAAGCAGCGTATCTTTCCGGCCCAGCAACGCCGGCACGGGAAAATCTGTGATGTATGCTGCAAGCCGGCCCTCATCGAGTGCGGACACTACTGCATCGACATCGACAACTTCCTCGCGGGCGAAATTAAGCAGTTTTGCCCCGGGTTTTATCCGGCGCAGTGTTTCGCTGTTGATCAAGTGGTGGGTTTGTTCAATTGCCGGCACGTGCAGGCTGATGAAGTCCGATTGTTTCAACAGAGCCTCGATGCTCTCTGTCTGGCGAACCCGGCTGGACAGGCGCCACGCGCCCTCAACCGACAAAGCCGGATCGAAGCCGGCCACTTTCATATCCAGTTCCAGCGCCATGTTGGCCACCATGGAACCTATCGCGCCCAGGCCGATCACGCCCAGGGTTCTGCCAGCCAGTTCACTTCCGGCAAACTGCTTCTTTTCCTTCTCCAGCAGTTTCGCCATTTCCTGCGGGTCGCTGATGTCGGTTAACTCCTGCACCCGGTTCATGCCGTCCAGTATCCGCCTGGAACCCAACAGCATGGCGGCAGTTACCAATTCCTTGACTGCATTGGCGTTGGCGCCCGGTGTGTTGAACACTACGATGCCCTTGTGGGTGTATTCATCAATCGGGATGTTGTTTACGCCCGCCCCGGCCCGGGCCACCGCCAGCAGTTCATCCGACACCGGCTCGCCATGTAACTTGTGACTGCGGAGCATGTAGGCTACCGGTTCATCCACGTCCGGACCGACCTGGTAACGGTCAGCTGCTAATCTGCTGAGGCCAACTTCAGAAATCTGGTTATAAGTGCGAATACGAAACATTTGAATTATTCTCCCTTTACTTGCCGGCAGGCCCATTCCAGCCACGGCATCAGTTTTTCCAGGTCGCTTTCTTCGACCGTCGCTCCACACCAGATGCGCAATCCGGCCGGCGCGTCCCGGTAAGCGCCAATGTCATTGGCGACACCCTCAGCGGCCAGTAGCTGAACCATGGTTTTCACCTTCTCATCATCCAGCTCAAGCGTCAGGCAAACACTGGTGTTGGAACGCTGATTTTCATCCCTGGCAAGGAAACGGATCCAGTCATGCTGCTGTACAAAACGATTGACAACGGCCAGGTTTCGCTCTGCGCGTGTGATCACAGCCTCGAGACCGCCGATACTGCGAACCCATGCGAGGGCATCAAGGTAGTCAGCCACACACAGCATCGACGGTGTATTGATGGTTGAACCTTTGAAAATACCTTCATTGAGCTTTCCACCCTTGGTCAGGCGGAAAATCTTCGGCAGCGGCCAGGGTGGCGTGTAGGTTTCAAGCCGTTCAACCGCGCGCGGACTGAGGATCAACATGCCGTGGGCGCCTTCCCCGCCCAGTACTTTTTGCCAGCTGTAGGTCACGACATCGAGTTTTTCCCAGGGCAGCGGCATGGCGAACACCGCGGAAGTGGCATCACAGATAGTCAGGCCCTGGCGTTGATCGCTGATCCACTCGCCATCGGGTACCTTGACTCCCGATGTGGTGCCGTTCCAGGTAAAAACGATATCGTGATCGGGGCTGGCCTGGGCAAGGTCCGGCAAGGCGCCGTAATCTGCGGTGTAACTGTTGACCTGCTCCAGTTTCAACTGCTGCATGATATCCAGCAGCCAGCCCTTGCCAAATGATTCCCAGGAAAACACGTCAACAGGCCGCTGCCCCAAAAGTGACCACATTGCCATTTCAACGGCGCCCGTGTCAGAGGCGGGCACCAATCCGACCCGGTACCCTTCCGGCAAGCCCAGGAGTTCAGCGGTTTCGGTACATACACGGCCCAGTACTTCCTTGCCCAGGCTCGAGCGGTGTGAGCGCCCCAGGGTTTCAATTGCCAGGTTTTTAACGTCGTAACCGGGACGTTTACTGCACGGCCCGGATGAAAAATTGGGATTGTCCGGCTTGACAGACGGTTTCATTGATTCCTTTTCCATTGGTCGTTTCCGGGAGATGAAATACCCCGATTCAGGATGCGTGTAGTGTCTCTTAATCAGGTGGGGATAACCACCCCCCGGGACAATTTTTGGGAAAAAATCAGCCCCGATCCTGCAGAAACTAATTCACTGATCGTGCTCCTGCAGTATGATGGGATTTCAGGCTGGGCCGAGGATCAAATCAGAGGTCATGGCACACAGGCAATTACGCTTCAGATGCACCCGCTTATTTGGCGTGGTTGCCGTGTCTGTGCTTATATCGGCCTGCGCTACCCAGACCCGGCGAACAGCAACCATCCCTCCGCTGGAACACCAGCCTCACGTCGAAATTGAAAATGTTGATTTTCTGGGCGTGTCCGCATCGATGAAACGATTCATCGCAAATTACGCCCCTGAGGACATGCCCAGCGGGAGAAAAGCGTGGAACCTGGCCTACGCCACGCTGAACCCGATGCTTTTGAATTTTGACTATGATCCATCCCTGACCCTGACCGCCGCAGATACCTTTAAACGGCGAACCGGAAACTGTCTCAGCTTTTCCAACATGTTTGTCGCCATGGCGCGCGAAGCGGGGCTCAGGGCCTGGTTCCAGGAAGTAAAAGTTCCTCCCGATTGGACCAATGTCAACGAAACCTTGCTGGTCAGCATGCATGTCAACGCCGTGGTACAGGACGCCCGGTCAGAATATGTCGTCGATGTGACCGGGGCCAAACGCAGCGAGTGGGTGCGGATTCGCAAGCTTTCGGATGCCGAGGCGGAAGCCCAGTATTACAACAATCACGGTGCGAACGCCCTGGTTAAAAATGACCTGGCAAGAGCCTTCGCCTACTTTGTCAAGGCCATACGGATTGCGCCTGACACATCTTATATCTGGTCCAATCTCGGCGTGGTCTATAGCCGCAACGGACAGCATGAAGACGCGAAACAGGCATACTACGCCGCTTTGGAAATCAATCCGGCGGAGACCGTTGCCCTGAACAACCTGCACACGATCTACTTAGAGGAAGGTGACCTGGCACGGGCAGAAAAGGTCAGGTCAAGAGTCGAAAGACACCGCCGGAAGAATCCATATTATCTGCACCACTTTTCGGCCCAGGCGGTCGAAGAGCAGCGTTACGAAGCCGCCATCAAGCTGCTGAATCGTGCGATTAAAATGAATGGCACGGTTTATCAATTTCACTATGCACTGGCCCGCTCCCTGTTCCTGTCCGGAGATAACAAGGCAGCGCAACGGAGCCTGGACCGTGCGATACAGCTGGCGCCCCCGGACGGCAAACTCGACACCATCAGCCTGGCGGAACTGGAATTCATTTCCGACATGTAAGAGGTCGCTTGCGGCCGATTATTCCAGAGCGTTTCGGCCGCAAGCGACCTCTTACAAATCCACCATGGATTCCAGAACTTCCTCCATGCGTTCAAAAACCGTCGCCATTTTCCGGCCCGTGGGAAGCGTGGTCAGGCGGAAATGATTTCGGTACGGCACATTGAAGCTGCTGCCCGGGGCGATCAGGACGTGTTTCTTCTCCAGTAATTCCATGGCGAATTTCTGATCGTCAAATTCCTCGAACAACGAGATATCCACGGCGGGAAATGCATACATGGCTCCATCCGGTTTGCACAATGACATGAAGCGGCTATTGGCGACACCATCGATGATGGCCTGGCGTGACTGGAACAAGCGGCCACCCGGCACGGTCAATTCCCGGATACTCTGGTAACCGCCCAGCGCGGTCTGCACCGCCCACTGCCCGGGCACGTTGGCGCACAGGCGCAGGGACGCCAGCAGCTCAACGGCATGCAGGTATTCCTGGGCGTTTTCCCGGTCACCGCTAAAAGACATCCATCCGACCCGGTAACCACAGGCCCGGTAGATTTTGGACAGCCCGTTGAATGTCGCGCACAAGGTGTCGTGCACCAGCGTGGCCATGGGAATATGTTGTGCATCGCCATAGAGCATCTGGTCGTAGATTTCATCACTGAAAACAACGATCTGGTTCTCCTCGGCAATCCGGGCAATTTCTTCCAGCAGTTCCCGGCTGTAAACGGCCCCGGTGGGGTTATTGGGATTGACCAGGACAATGCCGCGGGTGCGCGGCGTCACCAGGCTGCGAATCTCATCCGGGTCCGGCTGGAAACCATTTTCCGGCAAGCAATTATAATAAACAGCTGTCCCGTGATTGAGGGAAACCGAAGCGCTCCACAAAGGGTAATCCGGGCTGGGGACCAGCACCTCGTCCCCGCTGTTGAGCATGGCGCGCAAAGCGAGATCGATGCACTCACTAACGCCATTGCCCATGAAGACGTCTTCCGCGGTGACATCCATCACGCCCCGGCCCTGCTGCTGCATCACCACGGCCTCACGGGCCGGGAAAATCCCCTTCTGGTGGCAATAAGCCTCGCTCTGGCCCAGGTTCTCGATCATGGCCAGGCGCATGGTCTCCGGCGTGCGGTAGCCAAACAGCCCCGGGTTGCCGATATTCAGTGAAATCACCTCGTAACCCTGCCGCTCCAACTCGCCCGCCCGGGCCGCCAGTTCGCCACGGATTTCATAACGTACACCCTCCAGGATGACGTTGGTCCTGACTGCTGTCCTGTGCACTTCTTCACCTCGCTTATCCATGTTCAGAGAATATCCAAAGACGGGGGGGTTGTCGTTGATTTGTGGCAGATAAATTGACAAGGCCCGCCGAAACGGGCTAATCTTTAAGTGATGAATACTTCTAACCACTGCATGTGTCTGTGTTGCTGTTGCGCTTGTATGCGTAGCGGCCTGCCGTGCGGTGTCTGAAGTTTCCGATTTAATCACCAGATAAAACAGACAAAATCCGCATCGGCAAGCCGGGGCGGAATTTTTCTTTGTGCGCCCCGGTCTAATTTTTACAAACTGGAGAGCTACACAATGAAAACACAATCATCTGCCCAACGAATTTCCGGATCTGCATCCCCTTCGAGAGGCCTTGACGGTCCGGGGAATTCCTGCCTTGCACGCCGGACCATCCCCGAACAGCGGGAAACGACTGATTCACACCAACTGCGTGTTTACGACAGCATCGTTGACCTGATCGCCAACCCGGACAATCCGACACCGATGGTGAAACTCAGCGAGCGTTATAACGCGGCGCCGGATTTCGATATTTTCATCAAGCTCGAGGGTTTCAATCCGTTTGGTTCCATCAAGGACCGCACCGCTCTGTACCTGTTAAATGGAACGCAGCTCAAAGAGGGCCAGGTACTGGCCGAACCCACTGCCGGCAACACCGGGATCGCGCTGGCCGCATTGGCGAATGCACAAGACATACCCATCGAACTGGCCATACCTGAGGGTACGCCCGAGGAAAAGAAAATCCTGTTGCGCTTCCTCGGCGCAGAACTGCTGGAAGTCGAGGATGAGATGTGCCCTCTATTTCCAACCGAAGGTGCTCGCGGTGTGGTGAAAAGCCTGGTCGAGAGCGACGCGTTCAATGGCAAGTACGTCAGCCCGAACCAGTATGAAAACGAACTCAATGTCGAAGCACATTACCGCACGACCGGACCGGAAATCTGGAACCAGACCGGCGGCGACATCGACTATTTCTTCGCCGCCTTTGGCACCT
This sequence comes from Oceanospirillum sp., assembly GCA_048636595.1. Lineage (GTDB taxonomy): Bacteria > Pseudomonadota > Gammaproteobacteria > Xanthomonadales > SZUA-36 > JAJRRA01. The sequence continues at coordinate 20,288 of JAIVWI010000034.1, forward strand.
GCGGAACAATCACCGGTGTCGGCCGTTATCTCAAGGAACGCAATCCGGATATCAAGATTATCGGTATCGAGCCCAGCTCGAGGGTACACAAACTGTCGGGTATCAAGAAAATCTCTAACCTTCCGGATGAATTCAAGCCAAAAATCCTGGACTATTCACTGATTGACGACATCATTGCGGTGGATGACCGCGATGCTTTTGAGGCTGGCATCCGACTGGCCCAGACGGAAGGCATTATGGTCGGGCCCACAACAGGAGCACTGCTCCACGCGGCACAGCAAACCGGTGTGGGCGTAAAGGGTCGAGCGGTTGTAATCTCACCAGATAATGCCACCAAGTACGTCAGCGCCTATGCTGAGTACCTGGAAGAGGATTGAATTAAGCTGACTTTGGCTTCAATAACCCATGATATGGATAAGCTTCAGCAGGAACTCATTGCTGAGTTGGCGGGGCATATTACCCTGCCTGCAGGCTGCTTCACCAAATTTCACCGGGGCAGAATTAACCGGGGAGGAAGACTGCCCAAATCCCGGCTGACTGATCAGGGCAGGAAC
>JAIVWI010000035.1:0-20119 GCA_048636595.1 Oceanospirillum sp.
TATCTTCCACAATGGCAGTAACAATCTGTGTCTCCATGGCTGTCACGCCAGGTTCCTGACCTTTTTCGGCACGCCCTATCACTGACAGGGATCCTGTTCCAGGCTCCGATCCATCGTTTGCGAAAACCTCGATACTGATGTTTTGGATATATTCCACGTTTACCAGGTCACCCGGTTTTACCTGGTCCAGGTTTTGTTCCTCAGGGCTGGCCGTGATGGTCCTGGTGTTTCCTTCAGGTCCGCGCAGAACCACTTCCCGGGTTTCGTAGTTGATGGCTTCCACAACCGCTGTCATTTTCATAACCTGGCTGGTTGACAGGGAAGGTTTATCGCCGCCGGCAGCCTGCTCGGCAGATATAGCGAATACTGACAGCGAGAGCGCTGCAGCTATCAGGATTGATTTGATATTCACAAGTGTCGTTCTCCGGTTGTACGTAAAAATGATCGGGCATTATGAACGTTTTGCCGGCATTTGTCTTTGATCTGCGCATAGTCAAAGTGCAGTCGCACGTATCGCGATGGCAGATCTGACCGGCATTCACTGCGGCGGTATGGCATAAATACCGTTGAGGTGATTCAGATTTGGTAAACTTTGCGGTGTGAAGCAAACACCCCCATTCCCGGATTTTTTCGTCGTAGGCGCGCCACGCTGCGGGACGACTTCGATTTGCCGTTACCTCGCGCGCAACCCGCAAATATGTTTCTCGCGACCAAAGGAACCCCACTACTTCTCGCGGCTGGATCACGACCCTTCCGCCGACGAGCTTGAGCGGGATTATCTGGGCCGCTGTTTCGGCCATTGTGCCGAACCACATCAAGCGATGGGTGAAGGATCGGTATCATACCTGTACCTTCCGGGAGTCCTTGAACGGATCAAACACTTAAATCCGGAAGTACGGTTTATTGTGCTTGTACGTAACCCGCTTGCGATGCTGCCGTCCTATCACTTACGAATGCAGTTCCTGCTGCAGGAGGATGAGCCAGATTTCACCAGGGCCTGGGAACTCGAACCGATGCGCGAGCGGGGTGAGAACGTTCCGAAACGCTGCCTGGATTGCCGGTTGCTGATGTACCGTCAAGTCGCCAAATTCGGCGTGCAGATCGAGCGGCTTTTCGACCTGGTGGGGCGTGATCGATCACACATCGTCATTTTTGATGATCTCAAGGCGGACACTCTTGGTGTATACAGGCGCATCCTCGAGTTTATAAATGTCGACTACGACGGCCAGGCAGAGTTTGAGAGGAGATACGAGAGCCAGATGTATCGATACCGCTGGCTGCAGAGACTGCTATTCGTGCCCGCAACGAGCAGCGGAAAGACATTCGAGACGCTCCAGCAACGTGCCCGCAAATACAACCCGGATGGCTCAAAACGCCCGAGTTTTATCAAGCGGGTGACGAATTTGAATAAAGTCCCGATGTCACCGGCGCCCCTGACACCTCAGATGGCGGAAGTGGTGCGTGAGACTTTACGACCGGACGTCATGCACCTGTCACGGCTGCTCGACCGTGACTTGAGTTATTGGTTCGATCAAGGCTAATGGGGGCGCGCAGCCCCACAGCCATTTGTTCTGCTGGCCTGTAAGAAACAACCGTATTCCTTGATCTCTTCAAGACGGCAACTCCAATACAACTCGCCCTCGTGCACCGTCATGTCGGGACAACCGTCACACATGCTCATACGTCCATCAGGCAAGACATCGATTGGCTGAATGATCATGAATGACTGCAAGTGGACGCGGTCAAACAGTGATGATGGATTTTTCAACAGGTTCACCAGGTAGCGTTTGGCAATAGCACGTACGCGTTTATCTATCAGTGAGAAAAAGGACATTGTCATGCGGCCCATGCGATTGCTTTTGGGCGGTGAATAGCTCAACCATGTGCCTTTGAAAAAATGATGACCGGCCTGGATGGCCTCCATGAATCTGGGTCCCACGTAGCCGAATCCGCGTTTATTGCTGGCGAGACGCGAGGCCAGCAGCCACTTGGTGGCATTGGGGTCCTGATCACCACTCAAATACGCGCATGGCTGATAGTCGGGGTCCAGTTCACGAATCTTGGCGACCACGTCTTTCGCCGTCAACAGCGAATCGCCTCCCCATGCAGGCTTTTCATAAGTATTGCTGATATCGACCGGCCGGCCATTGGCGTGGATCTCAAATTCTCCGTCAATATCGGCTGATGTGAACAATTCGGGTGTTCTGAACAGGATGAACACCATGGTGTGAACGATGTCCGGGTATTGCTGGGCCCAGGCCATGGCGTCCTTGACCTGATCCAGCGTATCGACAGACACGGTTTGGTTGAAGGAACAGGACAGCCCACCCTCTTCGGCCAGCATTTGGGCAAACTTCAAACGAAGCGCGTTGTGCTCTTTTTCGGTGGTCGCTTTTGAATCGGAACGGACCTGGGTGGTATCGATATGAAAGGTAAAACCATAAGCACCGGCATCTTTCAGCTTTTTCAACAATTTTTTGCCCAGGGCCAGCCCGTTTGTATTGATGATGGGCTTCCAGCCCCCATCCTTCACCATTTTCACAATTTCGACAATCTGTGGGTGCACCAGGGGATCACCGCCGGCGAGACTCATGCAGTCGCTCTTGCGCCGCTGCTTGAACACGGCCAGTTCTTCGGCAATCTGGGCCAGGGACTTGTGGTTTTTAATATGGGGACGGTAACAACCTTCACATTCCAGGTTGCAGTCGTCCGTCACTTCAAGCCAGGAAATGGCATTGTCGGTCAGGGACCATGGCAAACGGTAATACTCTCTGGGAGTTAGTTCGGCAACTGTGTTCATTTTTTCCACCATCAAGGAATTTGAGGCAAAGTCTATTTGACAGAATACAATCTGGCTTGTCTTAAACAGCCAATTTATTGACCGGCTATTTGAAAAACCACTATGTTCATTTTTACATGATCGCAAAAATGAATCATTTCAGCATGGACTGCACAGTTCCGGGTTGATGTACATCAATGTTGATCAATTGATTTTTCGATCCTCCGTGGTTTCTGCATTCAATTGGGAGAACCGTCGCTCCAGCAATTCCTTGTTTGATTCCAGTTCAGCAATGTCCGCCACGATCCGGGCAGTTTCACGCAGCAGGAAATCAGGCCCCTTCTCTTCTTCGTCCTCTTCATCATCACCCGCTGCATCATCACCCACTGCATCATTACCCATTTTGGCGTCACCCTCCGCATTGGCAACTACAGAGTCGTCGGAGGTTTCAGGAATTGACGCTTCGGCCAGCACATCTTCATCGCTCAAACCGGAGTCCAGCGTTTCCCGCTTGGCTTTACGTTCCGCGCGCAGGATTTCGTCTTCAGCCATTTTCTCGCGGCCGACGGACTCCAGCAGGGACACCTTTTTTTCTTTCGAATGAGTATTGTAATCATCGATGTCGCTGAGCAACCAGCTGAATTCCTGGTTGTCTCCAATACGGCCCTGGTAACGGTTGTCGGCCACGGCCACCATGTGGCTAAGGTCGCCACTGGGATCGAATCGAGCGGAGTCGATGCTGGTCCATGGCAGCGCATTATCATACGCGCGCTCTCCGTATTCGTCCGGATCGCCGGCTGAGGGGAATCGGATATCAGGCACAACACCACGATTCTGTGTGGAGCCTCCATTGACGCGGAAGAACTGGGCCATGGTGATTTTCAATTGACCCATGCCCGGCGTATCGGATGGCGCATAATCATCCAAATCCAGCAGGCTCTGCACAGTGCCTTTGCCAAAGGTAGGTTCACCAACCACCAGTCCGCGACCGTAGTCCTGGATGGCCGCAGCAAAAATTTCCGATGCCGAAGCACTGTAACGGTTTACCAGTACCGCTAGTGGACCTTCCCAGGCCATGCCTGGCTCAACATCCTCTTCCAGCGATATGCGGCCACTGGAGTTGCGCACCTGCACAACCGGGCCCTTATCAATGAAAAGGCCGGTAAGCGTAGTCGCTTCCAGCAACGAGCCGCCACCATTGTTACGCAGGTCAACTACGATTCCTTGCACGCCCTGTTCTTCAAGCTCCGCAATGAGTTTGCGCACGTCACGCGTGCTGGAACGGTAATCCGGTTTGTTGGTTGCCCGGCCGTTGAAATCGAGGTAGAAAACCGGCAGGTTGATCACTCCAATTTTAACCACTTCGTTGTCGGAACCCCCCACAGAACTATCCACCGGCAATTCGATGATTTCGCTCTTGGCCGCCTGTTCTTCCAGCTTAACCTCGTTGCGCACGATGTCGATGACGCTGGTGGGACCGCTGATGCTTACATCCTCCGGCAGGACCTCGAGTCGTACGACCGTGTCCTTGGGACCGCGGATCAGATCCACCACATCGTCGACACGCCAGCCAATGACATCAACCATTTTGCCTTCCCGGCCCTGGCCGACAGCAGTAATGCGGTCGCCGGCCTTCAGGCGCCCGTCTTGCGCAGCAGGACCGCCCACTACGACTCTTGAAATCGTGGTGTACTCACTCTCCCGCCCCAGCAGAGCGCCAATACCTTCCAATGACAACTTCATCGAGATTTCAAAATTCGCGGAAGTCCTTGGAGAAAGGTAGGCCGTGTGCGGTTCAATGGATTGAGCAAAAGCATTCATGAAAAACTGGAATACGTCTTCCGTATTCAGCTCATTGATTCTACGTTCCAGATTGTCGTATCGATCGGACAGTGTTTCTACGATGGCCGCGTCTTCCTTGTCGGTCAACTTCAGACGGAGGTAATCATTTTTGACGCGCAAACGCCACAACTCATCCAGCTCCTGCGTGGTTGGAACCCAGTCTGCATCCTCGCGATCAAACGGATAATACTCGTCTATGGTGAAATCAAATGGCTGCTCAACCCGCAAGCGGGAATAATTGACGCGCTGCCTGACGCGATCCACATAGATATTGAATATTTCATAGGCCGGCAACAGGTCGGAGTGCCGGAGTGCATCATCCAAACCGCTTCGATAACGCTCGAACGTCTCAATATCCGTTGCGAGAAAATAAACCCGGTTGGGATCCAGGAGTTTGAGGTATCCGTCGAAAATTTTACTCGAAAGCTCATCGTCCAGGCGCGTATCCTTGTAATGCCAGTTGGTCAGGAACTTCGTGGCCAGGTTGGTGGCGTAACGTTGATCTATGCTGGGCTCGAGGACCAGAGATGTACCCGCATCCACCGCTGCCAATGCCGGTAAACTGACCAGCAAGAATACAATTAGAATCGAAATGCGTCTCACGTATAAACTCCTGAAATAACCTGGAAACCACCCTTTTTCGCGCCGAAGCGCTCGTGGGAACCCCTATTAATGCATGTTTCAGACAAAGAATTCAATGCGCAGGTTCAAAATTTTGCAGCAAAACGGGCCGAACGGTTATCTTTGCCGGCTCACCGGAACGACGAATGCTGGAATTAACAGCTAAACCAGGCCAGACTCTTTCGCCATCAGGTCGGCGTGGTAGGAAGATCTTACCAGTGGCCCACAAGCCATGTGCGTAAAACCCAGTCCATAGCCAAATTCAGCCAGGTTTTCGAATTCTTCGGGTGTCCAGTAGCGCATCACCGGGTGGTGGTGGGCGGTGGGTTGCAGGTACTGGCCTATGGTGATCATGTCCACGTTGTGATCCCGCAGGTCCCTGAGCGTCTTTTCAACCTGCTCCTGGTTTTCGCCCAGGCCCAGCATGATGCCTGACTTGGTGTGTATATCCGGATGCTGTTGTTTGAACCGGGCCAGCAGATCAAGCGACCACTGGTAGTCCGCCCCGGGGCGGACGTTGCGGTACAGTGATTCCACTGTTTCGAGATTGTGATTGAAAACATCCGGCGCAGATGTGGACAGGATGTCCAGCGCCCGTTCAATTTTACCCTTGCCGCGAAAGTCCGGCACCAGGATCTCCACCCGGACATCGGGGCTGAGCTCCCGAATCCGGTCTATGCATGCGGCGAAATGACCGGCGCCGCCATCCCTGAGGTCATCGCGATCTACTGAAGTGATTACAACGTACTTCAACTTCATGTCGTCGATGGTTTTGGCCAGGCGGTCAGGCTCATTTTCGTCCACCGGCAAGGGGCGGCCGTGAGCCACGTCACAGAAGGAACAACGCCGGGTGCAGACTTCACCAAGGATCATGAACGTGGCCGTACCCTTGGAAAAACACTCGTGGATGTTGGGGCAGGTTGCTTCCTCGCAGACTGTGACCAAATCCCGGTTCCTGAGTCTCGATTTCAGATCCGCCACGGCATTACCCGCAGGCAGGCGCACGCGAATCCACGGCGGCTTACGCAAGCGCGGGGCGTCGGTGTCGAAACTGGCCGTGTTTCGCGACATTTTCTCAGCGCCCAGTTCCTTCGCGCCACCCACCCGGATGGTGATCCTGTCGGCCTGTTTATCGCCCTGGCTCAATTCAAATTCCTCCGCTGATCCCTGAAATCATCCCACTTTGATCATCGGGCCTGATGACTTCACTATACCCCAGTTGCGCCGTAATGCTGTCCACCAGCCGGCTTTCGACTTCGCTGAACACAAGGGACGAAAATGAGCTGAGTTGAGTAACCACGAGTCCCTCGTAACCACAGGGATTGATTCTTTGGAACGGCTCCAGGTCCATGTCGACATTAAAGGCCAGGCCGTGGAAGGTTCGCCCCCGTCGCACCCGCAGGCCAACGGACGCAATTTTCTCTCCCTTGACATAAACTCCCGGCGCCCCCTTGCGACGCACGCCGTTAACACCGTAATGGTGCAGCACCTGGATAATGGATTCCTCGATGCGGTTAACGAAATCACGAACGCCCACGCCACTGCGATGGATGTCCACCAGGGGATAAGCGACGATCTGGCCGGGGCCGTGATAGGTCACCTGCCCACCCCTGTCGACCTGGACGACCGGGATATCACCGGGCGCCAGCACGTGTTCTGCCTTTCCAGCCTGGCCCTGGGTAAACACCGGCGGATGCTGCACCAGCCAGAGTTCATCCACGGTGCTCTCATCCCGCTGGTCGGTAAAATCCTGCATGGCATGCCAGACAGTCTCGTAATCAGCAAGCCCCAGCTGTCGAACAAGGAGGCGTTTCGCGGCTGTATTAACGGCAACCATGACTTAGCCCGCATATTTCCATGTTCAGAGCGCCATCAGCACCTGTTCACAATCGGTCAGATCCTGGTAAATGGCATCCAGTTGCGCTTTCGACTGTGCATCCACGGTTGCGGTCACGGAAACGAAATTCCCTGCCTTGCTGGGCACAGAGCGGATCGGTTCATCCGGCCACAATTGCGCATGTTTGGTCACGATCCCGCTTACGAGCGCCTCGAATTCATCACTCTGCCGTCCCATTGCCTTGATCGGGAAGCGGCAAGGAAATTCCAGCAAGGTCGTTTCATTTTCATTCGTCATCTTCAAAAAATCCATCAATCCAGAGCCGGAGACTGTCCCAGGATCTGCCAAAAAATCCCGCCTCTTCTACGGCGCTGAGGGTCACCAGGTCGCGGCTTGCAACCAGGTCTTCACCGAGTTGAACGGTGATTTTCCCGACCGTAACACCGGCTTCGAGCGGTGCACTCAACTCGGGCTGCATTTCAACCTGTGCATCCAGGTCATCGTAACGGCCCCGGGGAATGGTAATGAACAGGGGCTCTTGCAGGCCAAGTGCGACCTCATCCGTCAGCCCTCTCCAAACATGGCCAACTGCAAGCTCCTGCCCCGCCTGGTACAGTTGCACCGTTTCAAAAAAACGGAAACCGTAATTGAGCAGGGTCTGGCTTTCACTGGCACGGCTGCTCTCCGAAGCAGAGCCCATGACAGCGCTGAGCAGCCGCATGCCATCGCGCTTGGCGGCCGTGGCCAGGCAATAGCCGGCCGCCTCGGTGTGGCCGGTCTTGAGGCCGTCGATCGCCGGATCGCGCCACAACAGGGTATTGCGGTTGTGTTGCCGGATGTTGTTGAAGGTGAACTCCTTGTCTGAATACCACGCGTAGTATCCTGGGAATTCGCGGATGATGGCCGCGCTGAGCAGCACAATATCCCTCGCTGTCGTGTAGTGTTGCGGGTCAGGAAGGCCGGTGGAATTCATGAAGGAAGTGCCGGTCATGCCCAGCAATTCAGCATAGTGATTCATCAGGCTGGCAAAGGCTTCCTCGCTGCCCGCCACGTGCTCGGCCAGGGCCACGCTGGCATCATTGCCGGACTGGATCACCATGCCCTTGATCAGGTCTTCCACGCTTACCTGCATATCGGGCTCAATAAACATGCGTGATCCACCGGTTCGCCAGGCTTTTTCACTCACCACCGCGGTTTCCTCCAGGGTGATATTCCCCTCGGCAAGTTCCTTGAACACCACATAGGACGTCATGAGCTTGGTAATGCTGGCTGGCTCAACCTGCAGGTCCGCGTTCTGCTCAACCAGGATGCGCCCGCTGTTGAAGTCCATTAACAGGTAGCTTTTTGCGCCCAAAGCGGGTGCGGCGGGTACGGGACGTGCGCCGGCATTGGGTGATGGCTTGTTGGGCACCGGTGTCTGTGCATGCGCCAGGGTGACAAAACCCGCCAGAATGAGTGTGATGAGAAAGTTTCTGTTCATTTTTGGACTCTATTCCTTACTTATGACCGGCTGAATATTCAGCGCCTCACTCTATGCGGGCGCTCAAAGCCAAGTTCAATGACCCGGGCGATTACTGATTCTAACTCGACCGAGCTCAAATAGGGCCCGAGCCAGACCCGGAAAAGATTGCCGGTGTTGTGTATTGAGACCGGAGACACATCTGCCCGCTCCAACTGGCCAGCCAGTTTCTCCGCCCCTTCCCGCTTACCGTAAGCCCCGGCTTGCAGCCAGGTTTCCTGGTTATTTCCGGCATGAACTTCATTGGCAACCCCGCTATCAGCAATGACTTGCCCTTCAGAACCGGAATAAACATCAATCACACGCACATCAACCCGTGCTGTCCCCGTGGCAATCATGTCCAGGCGCAGTGCGGCGCCATAGGACATGTCAATCAGGCGGCCATTCTTGAATGGCCCGCGATCATTGATTTTGACGATAACCTTGCGGCCATTGTCCAGGTTGGTGATTTCGGCATAAGTGGGCAGCGGAAGGGATTTATGTGCGGCCGTGGCCAGGTGCATGTCGTAGGGCTCACCGCTGGAAGTACGGCGTCCGTGAAACTTGCTTCCGTACCAGGAAGCTACACCCTGCTCGTGATAACCACTGTTGCTTTGCATCACGGTGTACTGTTTGCCGAAGACCTCGTAAGGAGAGTGGTTGCCGTATCGCGCAAGTGGTTCAGCGCGTGGTACAGCGTCTTTTACATCACTGGCTTTGATGTTAAGGGTGGATGGGCCATCACCGGGTTCAGGTTCTTTTTTCTGCTCACCGGCACAGGAGATCAGTAACAGGCCCAGCAGTCCCGCCATGATCAGGTGTGCGTGAACCAGACGGGGCCGGAATAGTGACGTACTCTGCGGGTTCATTACTCTTCGAATCCTGCCTTGATCGCTTCGCTCAGCTCAAACACAGCCATTGCATACAAGGGGCTGCGGTTATAACGCGTAATGACGTAGAAGTTCTTGAACGTCAGCCAGTAACTCATCCCATCCGATTCTTCCAGGCGCGCCACGGCAGCCAGGGTATCTCCGCTGATGGGTTCTGTGGATTCAAAACCACCCGCCGCCAGTTCATCAACCGTCAGCTTCACCTTGAAATCGCGCCTGGTAACCAGGTCCATATTGGCGTCATCCCGGACCCTGGCCGCGAAGGTGACCGGCTCACCGTATTGCCAGCCATGGCGGTGCAGGTAATTGGCCACACTTCCGATAACATCATCCATGGAGCTCCACAAATCACGCCGTCCGTCACCATCAAGGTCCACTGCGTATTCCCGGTAGCTGCTGGGCATGAATTGACCCAGCCCCATCGCGCCGGCATAGGACCCCTTGACTTCCTTCAGCGGAAGGCCTTCTTCGCTCCCCAGCATGATGAAATTCATCAACTCACTGGAGAAAAAGGCGGAACGGTCATTGCCCGTGTCAGGATAATAAAAAGACAGCGTGGCCAGTGCGTCGAGGACGCGGTAGTTGCCGGTGATGCGGCCATATAAGGTTTCCACGCCAATAATTGCCACGATGATCTGGGGATCGACACCAAACTCTTCTGCCGCCTTGCTGATCAGTGCTTCGTTCTCCCGCCAGAATGCCACACCTCCATTGATTCGCTTGTCTGTAATGAAAATCGGCCGGTACTTGTGCCAGGGCTTGGCCTCGGCCGGACGGGTCATTGCATCGACGATGGATTGCTTGAAACGGGCGTTCTGCAGCAACTGCAAAACCTCTGCCTGATCCAATCCGCTCTCCGACGCTGCTTTTGCCGCAAATTCCTCTGCTCCCGGGTGCTGTTGGGCCAGGCAAGAGGTGCTCAGTATCAGAACCAGGGCTAGGGTGAGAGTCCTTTTCATAAACAATTGTGTCTCGTTAAGCATGGCAAGCTGCATTTTATCTGATTTTCCCCCAGGCGTATTATTAAGCCACATTACTAAACTGCACTATGCGGGTTAACGTATGAAATTCCGGTGGCCATGAATGGACATTAATATGCCGAAACCGGCCAAAAGTGTCACGATGGATGTTCCACCATAGCTGACCAGCGGTAAAGGAACACCCACTACCGGCAGCATTCCTGACACCATTCCACCATTAACCAGTACATAGACAAAAAAGGTCAGGCTCAGGCTGCCAGCCAGCAAACGCGAATAGGTGTTCCTGGCATTGCTTGCAATACTTAACCCCCGGCCCGTGATAAAAACATAGACCGCGAATAGCGCAAGAACGCCCATCAGGCCAAATTCTTCGGATAGTACCGCCAGGATGAAGTCCGTGTGGCGCTCGGGTATAAATTCGAGATTTGACTGGGTACCGTTCAACCAGCCCTTACCCAGTACACCGCCTGAGCCGACAGCGATTTTTGACTGGATAATATTCCAGCCGCTCCCCAGCGGATCGGACTCAGGGTCCAGAAATGTCCGCACCCGGTTGCGCTGATATTCATGCATGACGTACCACAGAGCGGGCGCAGCCGCTGCGGCCAGGCCGGCCACCGCCATGATGTACCGCCACTGCAGGCCCGCAAGGAAAAGCGTCAGGCCACCGCTTGCCGCCACCAGCAGAGCAGTACCCAGGTCCGGCTGGCGGGCAATCAGCAGGACGGGCGCCAGGATAATGGCAATCGAAACCAGCATGGTATTCAAGTCCGGCGGCAACCTGCGGGGGTGCAGATACCAGGCGACCATCATCGGAATACCCAGCTTCATAATCTCTGACGGCTGAAAGCGAAACAGGCCGAGGTCCAGCCAGCGGCTGGTGCTCCTTCCTACCCCGAAAAACCAGGTTGCAAGCAAGAGAACCATTCCGAGCGTATACAGCCAGGGCGTCCAGAGCCTCAGAATGTGCGGGGGAACCTGGCTAAGCAATAACATGGCTGCAAGACCAACCGCGATGCGCGTAGCCTGGCGGTAAACCACTGGCATTTCCTGCCCGGAGGCACTGTACAAAACCAACAGGCCAAAACCCATCAATAACAGCAAGGACACCAGCAGGGGAAAATCCAGCTGTGGCCACCCGACCCACCCTGGCAGAATCCGCTTCATCTCAACGGTTCCTGGTTCAGCCACGAATCGATCACGGCCCGCGCCACCGGCGCCGCTTCCTTTGATCCCCCGCCACCATGTTCGACCACAACGGCCACCACGATTCCCGGATTGGTAAAAGGAGCATAAGCGATGAACAGGGCATTGTGGCGCAGGTGCACTGCCGTTTGCGATGCTTTCTGCTTGACGCCACCTTTCTGTGCCGCCAGTTGCGTCGTGCCGCTCTTGCCCGCGATCTGGTAACCCGATTCCGGCTTGATTCGACGAGCCGTACCTTTCTCACCATGCACCACACGCCTCATGCCTTCGCGCACAATATCCCAGTTGACCGGATCAACGACCGGGACCTGCTGCACCAACGGGGCTTTCAATCTTTGCGCCTGCCCGTCACCGGCACTCTTGGAAGCAAACAGCAGCCTGGGGGCAAACCGGGCGCCACCATTGACCAGTGTCGCAAGCGCCGTGGCCAACTGCAGGGGCGTGGTGACAATGAAACCCTGACCGATGCCGGCAATGACCGTTTCGCCTGGATACCAGGGCTGTCCGAATTGCCCCCGCTTCCATTGCCGGGATGGCAGTACGCCGGGGATTTCACCCAACAGGTCCACGCCGGTTCTGTCGCCAAACCCAAAGCGGGATAAAAAGTCATGCATGTCGTCAATTCCCATGTCCAGCGCCAACTGGTAAAAATAGGTATTGACCGACTGCTCCAGGGCGCCATAAATATTGACCCATCCGTGCCCGCCGGGTTTCCAGTCGTGATACGGGCGCGCAACGCCCGGCAGGAAAAATTGACCGGTGGAGAAAACCTGCTTTTCCGGTGTAACCACTCCCAACTCCAGCCCCGCTAAACCGATAAAGGGTTTAATCGTGGAACCCGGCCCGTAACCACCCTGGAGCGCACGGTTGAACAGGGGCCGGTCCGGCGCATTGAGAATGGCCTGGTAGTCCGGCCCGCTGATGCCATGCACAAAGAGGTTGGCGTCAAAAGACGGTTTACTGATCATGGCCAGGACAGAACCGTCATTCGGGTCAATCGCGACCACGGCCCCGGCCCGCTCGCCCAGCGCATCCCAGGCTGCTTGCTGCACCAATACATCCAGCGAAAGGATCAGGTCGTCACCATGAACCGGATCCTGCCGGTCCAGAACCTGGAGCCTGCGGCCCTGGACATTGGTCTCAATTTTTTCAACACCGCTGACACCGTGCAGTTCGTCTTCGTAATAACGCTCGATTCCGACCTTTCCGATGTGCGTGGTGCCGCGGTAGTTACCGGCATCAACACGCTGCAAGTCATTTTCATCCGGCCTGCCCACGTAACCCAGGACATGAGTGAGCAATTCGCCGTAAGGGTAATGCCGTGCGAGATAGGGGACGACTTCCACTCCGGGAAATCGATGCCGGTCCACCGCGAACCGGGCCACTTCCTCCCCGGCAAGGCTGAACTTAAGCGGTACACTGTCAAAAACCCGGCGCCGCTGCCGTGCACTCTGGAATTTCTCCAGCACATCATCCGGCAGTTCGATGATTTCTCCCAGGGCAAGAATCGTCGCGTCCAGGTCATCAATTTTCTCCGGCACCAGTTCCAGGCGGTAGGCAGGCAGGTTCTGTGCGATTGGCCGCCCCCGCCGGTCGTAAATCAATCCCCGGTTGGGGGCGACGGGAACGATCCGCACCCGGTTGTTGATCGATCGGGTCGAAAATTCATCATGGCTTATGACTTGCAGGTAGAAATAACGCAGGCCCAGCAGCAATATGGCGGCCAGAACAAGCCCGAAGGCGGTCATTGCCCGGTTGGTAAACAGATTGCCTTCCAGCACCTGGTCTTTCAGCGGCTGGCTGGGGTTCCCGGATGTCAGCTTGTCATAGCTTATGTTCACTGCGGAGTCACCGGGATGCCGCGCGGCGGCGCATGTTGCTCCGGAATCGATCGATCAGCAGGAAAACCGGAAGCCACATCAAGGTTCCCACGATGGGCGGCAACCAAAAGCCAAGCGACGGTAAAGGTTCACCACGCAGACTTACGATCCACAACAGGATTATGCGGTCATTCAACAGCAGCGCAAACACGGAAAGCGCCTGTTGCCAGGTCGGAAAAAATCGCAGTCTCGCCCGGAATCGTGTGACCAGGTAAACCAGGATGACCAGGCTGAGTGCGTGCAGGCCGAGCAGGCTTCCGGTCAGTAAATCAAGTAACAACCCGATACTGAAAGCGATTCCCAGCGTGATCAGGCCTTGTGTTTCAAGGCACCAGTAGATCAATACCAGCGCCACCCAGTAGGGACGCAAGGCATCCAGTGCCGGCGGAAGGGAAACCAGCGTCAGCACGATGGCCACAACCAGGGTCACAATAATCACACCCGCTCGATCACGCCGGCGATTCATTCCCCGCCCTCCCCGTCAGCGGCATCCTCAGCTTCTGGTTTTTCTTCCTGGATTACCTCCTCCTCAGCATCTGGTTTTTCTTCCTGGATTACCTCCGGTGTGTGGATCAGGAGCACCTCCCTGCCCCGATCCAGTGCGGCCAGCGGCATGGCCTCTACCGTTACAAAAGTCTGCCCTTCCTGCCGGTCAATGTGGCTGATGACAGCCACCGGGTATCCGCCCGGAAACCGGTTTCCCAGGCCAGAAGTAACAATAAGATCACCTTCACGGACATCAGCCTGCCGGGGAATGCCGAGTATCCGGAGCGCACCCGTTTCACCCGAGCCGAACGCAACGGTACGCAAACCGGTTCGATTGATCTGGACCGGCAACGCGTGATTGGGATCGGAAATCAATCGAATGGTGGAGAAATGGGGACGAACGTCTTCTACCTGCCCCATCACTCCGGCGCCATCGATCACGGCCTGACCAGACTGCACGCCATCGGAGGTGCCCCGGTTGACAATAATCTTGTGGGAAAAAGGATCGAGGTCGACACCAACCAGCTCAGCAAACTGGAATTCAAAAGTTTGCCCTTTTGCACCTTCAATCAGGGAGCGAAGCCTGCGATTTTCCTCGGTCAAGGCTTCAAAACGCTGCAATGCACCCTGCTGGCTGAGCAGTTGTTGTCTAAGGGCTTCATTGTCGTGACGCAGCGAGCGATGGGACTGGAGTTGTCCAAACACGTTCCGCGCAGCACGAACCGGCCACTCCACGACATGGTAAACCGGCTCGACCAGGTTCATGGCCACGCTGCGGATTCGTGGCACATAATGACCGCGCTGGTCCATCGCCATCAGTACAACGGCCAATAGCCCATAGAGCATCAGCCGCGCCGTCTGGGCCGCCGGCCCAAAAAACCTTGTGTCTGCTCCGGAGCTTCCTGTTACCAAAACCTGACCTGATAGCCCGTATGAATTCCAGCAGCGTTGTACACACCGGGCCTTTTTATAATTTTTTGTTTTTGGTTCATCTTTCAGTTTAGTAGAAGCCAGTTTGGAGTAAGGGGTCTCCTTCCAGGACCCTTTGCAACACGATGTTGCAAGAGGAGGCCCCATGGACGGGTTTATGCCGTGTGCTGGAAGGAGACTCCTTGCTTCGGACTGGCGCGCCAGCAAGTAGCACAGCAAAAAGGTGAACAACGCTGCTGGAATTCACAGCTAGCTCGTAGTAAAGAAATCGCCGTCGTTCTGATCCATCAGTTCCAGTGCGCGCCCACCACCCCTGGCAACACATGTCAGTGGATCATCGGCAGGGAACACGGGCAAACCCGTTTCTTCACCGATGAGACGGTCTATACCGCGCAGCAGGGCGCCGCCGCCGGTCAGGACAATGCCAGTCTCGGCAACATCCGAGCACAGCTCGGGCGGGGTCTGCTCAAGCGCGGTCTTGACTGCCGCCAGAATGCTGGAGAGGCTCTCGTTCATGGCCTCCAGCACTTCATTGCTCGAAATGGTGATATTTCGTGGCACACCTTCGGCCAGGTTTCTGCCCGAAACCTCCATGGTTTCGGGTACCTCATCCGGCCAGGCACAGCCGATCTTGATCTTGATCCGTTCAGCCGTTGTTTCGCCGATCAGCGTACCGTAGTTCCTGCGGACATAGTTAATGATGGCTTCATCGAACTGGTCCCCGCCCACCCGGATCGAGTTGGCATAAACCAGGCCATTGAGAGAGATGACCGCGACCTCGGAGGTGCCGCCACCGATGTCCAGCACCATGGCGCCGCGTGCTTCGTGTACCGGTATGCCGGCGCCGATAGCGGCTGCCATGGGCTCTTCCACCAGGAAAACCTCGCGAGCGCCGGCGCCCTCGGCCGACTCCTTGATGGCCTTGCGTTCAACCTGCGTTGAATTGCAAGGCACGCACACCAGCACCCGCGGACTGGGGCGCAGGAATCGCGAAGTGTGTACCTTGCGGATGAAATGCTGCAGCATGGCCTCGGTCATGTTGAAGTCGGCGATCACGCCATCTTTCAATGGACGAACCGTGCGGATATTACCCGGCGTCCTTCCCAGCATTTGCTTGGCGGCGGTCCCCACCGCTGCCACATGTTGCGGCCCGCCAGGCCCACGATCCATGCGTATGGAAACCACCGAGGGCTCGTTTAACACGATGCCCTGCCCCCGCACAAAAATCAGCGTATTGGCCGTTCCCAGGTCGATAGAAAGATCGTTCGAAAATAGTCCGCGAAGACGCTTGAAAACCATGATGTCAGAAATCCGTTGAACCACTCGGTGGTTAGGCTGGGTAATGTATCAGCCAATGCGGTTTCCCGCAAGTTGAAATCCACCTGGAATCCACCTGAAATCCAGTGTTTATGCGCTTTCCGGGGTTTCATGAACAGTTCACCCCTTTGCTGATATACGCAGGCGTACCAAACTGATATATCACACGGGTGAGGATGAATAAATCACAATTCCCATACCCCCGGTCAAATCCAGTAAACTGCGAACAAATGTATATCAGTTAACGAGGAAAACATGTCCGCACTTATCTGTGGTTCATTGGCTTATGACACCATCATGGTGTTCCCCGATCAGTTCAAGAAGCATATTCTTCCGGACAAGGTACATATGCTGAATGTAGCCTTCCTGGTTCCCGAGATGCGACGGGAATTTGGCGGAGTGGCCGGCAATATCTCCTATAACCTGAAGCTGCTTGGAGGCGAGCCATTTCCCATGGCCACCGTGGGCGATGACTTCGCACCCTATAAAAAACACCTGGACAAGCTGGGTATATCCCGTCGCTATGTCAGGCACATGGAGGGTGAATTTACACCCCAGGCATTTATAACCACGGACATTGACGATAACCAGATCACCGCCTTCCACCCCGGAGCCATGCAGCACAGCTACCTGAACAAAGTAGAGAATACGGATGGCATCCGGATCGGCATGGTAGCGCCGGACAGCAAAATGGCCATGATCCAGCACAGCCAGGATTTCGTCGAGCATGGAATTCCACACATTTTTGATCCCGGTCAGGGCATCACTCTGTTCGATGGCGAGGAACTGGCGCAGTTTGTCCGGGAAGCCCGATACGTGGTTGTGAACGACTATGAATTCCAGTTGCTCAAGGAACGCACCGGCCAGAACGGGGAAACCATAGCAAAACAGGTAGAAGCACTGATCGTGACCCTCGGTCCCGAGGGATCTCTCATCCGGACAAGAGACGGTGAACAGGAAGTAAGCGTGGTCAAAGCTGATGATATAGAGGATCCCACCGGTTGCGGCGACGCCTTCCGGTCCGGCCTGCTGTACGGCCTTTTGAACGACCTCGACCTCGTCACGATGTGCCGGATTGGCTCGGTTATGGGCTCCATCAAGATCGCCCACCAGGGGTGTCAGAACCACAATCCAACCCTGGATGAGATCAAAGACCGGTTCTTTGGGGCCTACGGTTACCGATTTTAAGGCGCATCTAACGGCTTTTTCTCGAATTTCGGGTATTTGCGGGTTGACATTCGCCGCCGGGGAATAGAGAATTTGCGCCCCGCTTCCTTCAGGATACTGGATAGCATGCGGGCTCGATTTCGGTGATGTAGCTCAGCTGGTTAGAGCGCGGCATTCATAATGCTGAGGTCGGTGGTTCAAGTCCACCCATCACCACCATGTTTTTAAAGGCTTGCGATTTTCGTAAGCCTTTTTTCTTTGCTAAATCGATGCAAAAAGTTCTACATAGTTGTTGTATTGATAACGTCGATTTCGCACCCGTCCTGTTATTTCAACCAGCACGCCGACATCCTCAAGCCGGCGCATCAGTTGATTTGGAGTGACCCGGGTATCACGGACACTTCTGGCCTATTCTTGGACTGACCCAGGTATCGCGGACACTTCTGGCCTATTCTACGAGCATAGGAGGAAGTGAATGAGCAATCAGCGTTATACCCCAGAATTTAAAGATGAAGCCGTGAGGCAAGTCGTTGAGCGTGGCTATCGTGTCGCCGAAGTTGCGGACCTCAGGCAGGCGCCGCACATCGTCCTGCAGCACCCTGCCCCGGATCAATCCAGCGGCAATTCCGGAAAGGTAATGCTGAGCAGATATTCGCCGGCAGCATCCACCGCCTGCTCGGTTAACTCGGGGCGATCACCTTTTGCCGGCATCTCCCGGTAACCTTTTTCTGCATGCTCAAACAACACGGTTGACCATAGCGGGGAACGCTGGGACCAGGCGTCCCGATCGCCGATTGCCGGCGCCCCGTCCACACCTTCATCATGGCAGGACGCGCAAGCCTGCTCATAGATTCCCTTTCCATAGGCCAGCCTGCGTTCCTTATAGAAGCCAAGCGCCAGCTTTTGCCCTGTCACGTCCAGCGACGGAGACGATGCCAGTTCACAATATGCCGCAGGGCTGAGTAAACAAAGAAGACCAAGAATAATGCCGTAACGATTAATCATGAACATAAACTACCTTGACGGGTCCGTGTGGTCAATCGAGAAAATCAATAACCCATGCTCCAGGCAGGAATTTGGTGCGGGCGCAACAGTGCTTCTCCCCCCCAAATGTGTAAGAACTGTAATTTGGTCTATTATTTATACATGTACACTGACACTCACCAAACGAAACGCGGAGAATCCTCATGAAAATATTTTTACGGTCTTTTGTTCTCATGGCACTTTTCACCGTCGTTTTCCCCATGCTTCCTGCAAAAGCGGAAGAGGCCGCCGGCGGCCTGCGCTACTCAATTACCGTCTCGCAGTTCGAAAACCGGTCCGGCTGGTATGGCAGTTGGGATATTGGCGACGCCTGGGGCACGGTACTGACCGACATGCTCACCCAGACCGGCAGGTTTATTGTCCTCGGTGAAACCGACATGCGTTATGCCGCCATGGACGAACAGGACTTTGCCGCATCGGGTCGCACAGCCGGCGGTAAGAAAGCGCCGGTAACGGGACAGATGACGCCGGCCCAATTGCTCGTCAAGGGCGCCATCACCCATGCCCAGGGTGACACTGGCGGCATGGGCGGCGGATTTCGCATCAAGGGCATCAGGATCGGTGGCGGTGGTGGTAAAGGCGAAGTAAATGCCACCATTTACATAGTCGATTCAACCACCGGACAGGTTCTGGCTTCCAAGAGCGTGGTCGGCACCCACGAGCGCAAGTCGTTTGATATTGGATACTCGTCGTATGACTGGGGTGCTGCCTTCGGTGGCCACAGCAATGATAACGTCGGGCTCGCGGTTCAGGACGCATGCGCGGAGGCCGTCGATTTCTTGATCGCCCAACTGCCGAATGTCCCATGGACCGGCTCAGTGGTGCTGGTCAAAGGGGACAAGGTCTACGTTAATCGTGGCACCCGCGAGGGCGTTTCTGTAGGCCAGACCTTCACCGTCGGGCGAGTCGAGGTTCTGCGCGATCCGGGCACAGGAGAAGTGCTCGACGAGAGCATGACCGAGGTCGCAAGTCTCAGGGTAAGTCAGGTCAAGGAAAAGCTCTCCATTGCAGATGTCACGTCAGGCAGTGTGGCGGCCGTGGAAAAGGGTATGACGATTCACCAACCCTGAAAGGGGTGTGTCCTACATTTCGTACCAGGCTTTGCTGCGGTTGACGATCTTTACCACGGACAGCATAACCGGCACCTCCACCAGCACGCCCACCACGGTGGCCAGTGCGGCGCCGGATTCCAGCCCGAATATGGCGATGGCGGCGGCAACCGCCAGTTCAAAGAAATTGCTCGCACCGATCAGGGCTGACGGGGCTGCAATGCAGTGCTCCACCCCTAGTTTCCTGTTCAGCAGGTAGGCCAGTCCCGAGTTGAAATACACCTGGATCAGGATGGGTATGGCCAGCAGTACGATGATCAAGGGTTGCGCAATGATCTGCTTGCCCTGGAATCCAAACAGCAGCACCAGCGTGATCAGCAGGGCCGCAAGCGAAACGGGGTGCATGCGGTCCAGCACCGCCTTCAAGCGCTCATCTCCACGCTCACCCCGCGTCAACCATTTGCGCCACAGGCTGGCAACGATCACCGGCAACACGATATACAGCACCACCGAGAGCATCAGCGTATCCCAGGGGACATGGATTGAGGACATTCCAAGCAGCAGCGCCACAATCGGTGCAAAGGCAAATACCA
>JAIVWI010000036.1:0-19982 GCA_048636595.1 Oceanospirillum sp.
TGCTGTCCGAAGAAGGCCTGTGCCTGGGTGGATCCAGCGGCATCAATGTCGCCGGCGCGATCCAACTGGCCCGGCAGATGGGGCCAGGGCACACCATCGTGACGGTTCTATGCGATTTTGGCACACGTTACCAGTCGAAGATGTTCAACCCTTCCTTCCTGCGTGAAAAAGGGCTGCCGGTGCCCCTCTGGCTGGATGAGTAAAGCGAGGTAGCCCGGACGAAGCATTTTCAAGCCAAAGCAGATGTTTCTTCCGGCTCAGATGCAGCCACGTTCTCCGGTTCGATACCGAGTATCTGACGGGACCCGATAAATACTTCGCCCGTTTGCCCATGAATGGACAGCACGTCACCGGCACGCACGGTAATCGCAGGCCCGTCGTCGGTTTCCTTGAAGATAGCCTCTCCCGAGCTCACTCTCAGTTCCGCTACGCCCAGCACCGCACTGTACTGTTTGTCCTCGATTCCGTGAACGGCGACGGCAGCGTGCGAGGTAGAACCGCCCCTGGCCGCCAACAAGCCGTCAACCGACAGAATTAACGGAATTTCATCGGGGATTGGATTTTCCAGCACCAGCAACACGCCATCGACATCCGCCTGCCGTTCGCCCAGTGTCGCGGCGAGGCGCTTGACATCCGCCTCATCAAAAGCAACCAGGCCGCGGAATGCGCCTCCGCTGATGCCAATACCACGCCCCGCTGCCTTGCCCGGTTCTTTGAAAGTGCGGGGGTTGTGCGACACCATCCCTGCGCTGCGAGCTTGCAGGACGCTAAGTACCCCACGGTCAACCGTGAACTCGACTTCGGCATCCGAACCGAGGAAGCGCCTGAGACGGGCGCTGATGTGGTTCAGTTTGCGCTCCAGCATCGGCGCCAGGGAGCGCAGTAGCTGCACCGGCTCGAAGGACTTCGCCGCCGTCAAACCACCGACCAGGTCATCGCCGCAGGCACTGAACTTCACATCACCGGTAAAGACACGAAAGCCTGAATCCTGTATCCGGGTATTGGGAATGACGCCGGTGAGCGAAATGCGCATCTCATCCATGTCCGGCTGTAATTTCTGCTCGTTTGTACGGTTACCTGATGCCATCTGCTGGACCGTAGCCGCCGTGTGCCATCCATCGCTCAGGTGCTTGATGGCACGGTAACGGCATGCCCTCTCACCGTCCCAGGACGCATGCACTGCCTTCAGGGCGGTCTGCAACTGGAGTTCGGCGTCATTGAGAATCGCCTCCAGTTGATCCGCATGACCCGCCTCACGTATCGCCGCCTTGGAAGCTTCAACCACCTCGCGCATTGCGATCCCCGGAAGCTCGGTCTTAAGGGCCACACCGTGACGGCGCTTGGCTTTTTCAATCAGGTCAAACGCCTCGAGATCCAGGTTCCAGACAGCCGCGGCAAAAGAGGCCAGGAAGCGCCGGTAGGCATCCCAGGCATACCACTCGTCATCGCTCGCCAGGGCGTTGGCGACATCCTCGGTCATGCCGACAAAAACGACTGTGGCCAGCATGCCCGGCATTGAGAACACCGAGCCCCCGCGAACTGCAAGCAATAGCGGCTCCCCGGGGTCGCCAAGCCGTACGGGCGTACCTTCGTTCCGCGCGATGTCATCTTCAAGCAAGTGCAAGTGCTGCAGAACTTCGTTTTCGAAGCGCTGAGCTTCACTGTTGTGCAGTCCCTGGCGTGCCAGGACCGTCGGAATAATGAAGCCGTCCCGGGTCGGGATCCCCAGGTAAGAGATGTAAATCAGCCCGCTGCCCTTGCCTCCATAACGAGCCTGCAAGCTGGCAGCATCCCCGTTTTCAACGCGACGCACAATGTCACTGTAGTGCGAAAGGTGCACGAAATCCCAGGGATCGTCACCCGTAGCCCCTGTCCCCGGCAACTGCAGATCGGCTCCATTTTCGGACAGATATGCACTCGCCAGGTCCGAAAAATGCACCAGGTTGTTCAGGTCATGCATGGTGCGCTGGAAGTTGCCTAACACCGCACGCATTTCGTCGGTACCGTAGCCCAGGTGTTCGGCCATCACTTCGTAAGCGGCGCTGACACGGTACACGAGACGGTGGTAGTTGCGCCTTATTTGCTCGAGTACGTCGAGCAGTTCGGACGGCGCGCGTGCCGGGTTGACCAACATGGCCGACAAATCCCATAACTCACGTGAATACAGCCCATCGCGCCCCAGGTTGCCGGCACACAGGTGCACGATACGCAAACATTCTTCCAGTTCCATGCCGTTTTCAGCGTAAGCCGAAGCGACATGCCTCAGGGCGAAAAACCCCAATTCCTCCAGCAGACAGTCAAGTTGGTGCAGAAAGTAGCGCTGACTCTTGAAGACACCGGTACCGGCAAGGGATTCCAGCTCGCGCCGCAGGGTGCAACTGCGCTCAAAAGCCTCAAACTGCGTGCCGCTTTCATACAAAGTCAGCAGTTCATCCAGGGCGGCAAAAAGGGCGTCCTGGTGGTCATGACGAAGGCGTTCACAGAAAGAATTCACCGCCGTGCGCGCGTCATTTTCAACCTTTTGTGCAGGGAAATCGGCGTCATCAGGCAGCGCCTCATGCAAAAGCTTCAGACTCATTTCAAAGGGCTCGCTTGCTTCCACCGACCAGGCGCCGTCGCGAATCTTGCTCGCGAAACTGCGCAAACGATGCTGGTAAACCCACCGGTTCCGGGCCTGGATGCCATTGACAACCAGGGACTCGAGTTCCTCTTCCAGGGTGTTTGTCGATTCGCAGCGCATAAGCTCCTCGGCGTAAGCGAGGCGCCACTCTGTGAGGCGCTGGGCAATCTGCGAACTGCCCAGGAGTTGCTCGAGATCGGAAACGATGCGTTCCACCAGGTTCAGTACATCACTGTTCGAGCGGGCCGCTTCATCCTGTTCAGCGGGGACCTCGCGTGCCGGGTCCGGGAAATCAGCAACGCCTGTGCGCAACCATTGCAGGTATGCGCGCGCCAGGCTGAGCGTGTGCTTGCCCATGGCATGGTGTGTGCTTCTACGGATTTCATTCGTGATCGTACTACCACGCACATGCACTTCGGAAAGGTCGATGGTGTCCTGCCAGACCTCGTCGATCAGTTTAGGTCGTGACACAAGACCGGAAATACTGCGCACGAGAATGCGAGCCGGCAGGCGCATGCGGTCGGCGAAGGGGCCGTTCATGAATTCAGCCAGTTCGCCGCGCACGCGGGTGATTTCATGCTGCAGGTTCTTGGCGCCGGGTATGCCCCGGTACGAAGTGCTGCACAGGCGCGCCACCAGGAAACGCAACAGGTACACCGCCTCATGGCGGCTGCCACTGGTGTTCAGGCGCCTCAACAGCCTGGCCAGGTCACGCAGACGTGAGACCTGGATGGCGGGCATGTCATCAAATTCCAGGTGATAAATTTCACGCTCAAGATCAATGACCTCGCCCTGCACACCGGCAAGATCACTGACCAGCTTATCCGTGATGAGTGTGCCGTGCGGCAGGCGATGCGTGGCCACAAGTTGTTCCGAGTCTTCACGCAGAACATAGATGGATAGCCTGCCATGCGCGTCATAAGGCACAATCAGGCTGTCTTGCGTAGAGAATATACGGTGGTTGGCAATCTCGAACATCCTGTAGCGATTACCGAGGAAAGACATCGTGTGAAGATAACGGCGTAAAGCAATCTTGTGCTTGTCTTCGCTGCCATCGGCGCCATAGGCTGCAACAAGCGCGTGGTTCAGGGCGTCGATGTGCTCACGCTCCTGCACACTGAACATTTCCTTCTGCTCAGGAACCCTGATCACGACAGGGAGCCCAGGCGCAGGCACTGCGATTTGCTCTTCATCCGGGGAGTATATCCCCGTTAATTCGCGTAAGGCTTCGTACAGTGGATCACCTTGTACCTCGAGCTTTGCATTCACCTCGCGCAGTGCCGCCACGTAATCGTCGAAGTGGCTGCCCCGGATAGCTACGCCGTGTACCGCGGCAAGGCGCTCCATGATCACGAGTAATTCCTCGCGCAGAAGCTCATACAATTCCCGTCCACGAATGTGTGCAACACCGCGGGCCAGCGCCAGCGAGACCGACAGAACTGCGTTCATGCCGAGGTTCTGCTTGCGCTGCATCACATGCACTTTGTCTTCGGGGCTGGCATCCTCGCCGAGCTTTCCACGCCGGATTGCCGTTGACAGTTCCAGCCTGAGCAGCGCACGGTCGATGTCAAACAGGCCCCAGTCTGCTGTGTTCTTGCCCTCGAACAAGGGGGCAACGAACTGGTGTACATTTTCGACTGCATTCAGGCAGCCCATACCGCCGTACCGTTCGCTGCGCACAAACAGCGCCAGCAGGTCTTCGTCCCCCGTTGACTCGACCTGGGCGCGCGTCACGGCGCCGGCGAAGGCGAATACACCGGGCTCCACTTCGCGCAACAATTGAGCGTGCTGATCGACGATCTCCAGGTATTCCGCGCGTTCGAACACGCCATCGACCAAATGCACCGCTTCTCCCGTGCCGGCCGAGGTCCCCAGCGGTGTCGCCCCGTGGAATAACATGCGCACCCGGCTCTCGGGTTTTGCACCCGGCACAGCGAAGAGAGCGTCCACGCCGACCGTGGGAACGCCGGCATTGGTTGGTTCTTCGCGCGCCCGCAGGCGTTCGACCGTGGCAAATTCCGGTATGTCGGGTTCGCACACGTCGATTTCGCTTATCTGCTCCATTTGTGTGGCAACGGCCTGGTACTTGACCAGCCGCTCGGTGTTGGCGCCACCCCCGGTCTTGAGTCCCAGCGCATTGACCGCCAGGGCAAGGTGCGCCTCCATGTCATCGTTCGGACTCTTTGACCGATGGGATACGACGATATCCATGCCCTTGCCCAGGGAGACGAGCAGCGCCAGGACGGTTTCGTACAAAGTACCAATCTGGTTCGCCTTGACCAGTACCGAATTGATCAAACCCCGCGATGCGGCCATCTCGATCGTGCGATCGTTGGTGACCACCAGGTCGTCACCGATTACCAGGACACGATCACCGAGCTTCTCGAGCAGCTTGCGCCAGCCCTCGAAGTCATCCTCGGAGAAGCCATCCTCAATTGAGAGGATCGGAATATCATATTCATTGATCGCCCGTTCGTAGATCGCCAGCACCGCATCACGATCGAGCACTTTCATGGAGTGATCGCGCCAGAAAAGATACATGCCGATGCTGTCAGGCACATCAAACTCTTTGCGGTAAGCGATTTCGAGTTCAGAGAGCGCCGGATCGAGCGCGATGGCAACATCCATCCCGGGGCGGTAACCACACTCCTCGATGGCCTGTTTCATCATCGCCCACAGGCGCAATTCGGGCAGTTCGTACTCACCGCGGTCGACATAAGGCGCGAGCCCGCCTTCCAGACCAATGCCCATGACACGACAGCCATCGGCCTTCTCGAGAATCTCCTTGAGCCGGTTTTGCAGGCGCACGGTCATCTCCTGCGCATCCTGCGTGTCCAGCGCACCCAGGATCAGGAACATGGCCTCCTGCATGCTGATATTCGACTCTGGATATTCCTTCTCGGTATGACGACCGCCCATGCCGCAGTTGCGGAACTGCCAGGGCGCGTTCACGGTGCCAAGGCGTGGATGAGTGGCTTCCTGCATGCAGCGCTCCACAATGCGGCGCTTGGCTGCAGGCGCCATACTGACCCAGGCGTTGGCGTCCGGCAGCGCCGCAGCGGCATCGCTCGCCCGCCGTTCACGGCGCTGGAATTCCCGGTACTTGCCCCGGTCCGCCATCAGGAAATCGAGCCCGGTCACCACCCCGAGTCCGAGCAGTAATCGCCCGAAATTGAGTGCGAAGGACAGGTCCTGCGACAGTCCGATGACCAACAGGACCAGCGCCAGTGGTAATGCCACCCGGGCGATCTTCATGCTCCATCGGGGACCAGCGGCGGCAACAGCCAGGTTGTAGGGTGCATCGGGATAGTAGTTCAACCCTTCACGCTTGATACCGATTGCGCGGCCGTAGGGTATGCGTACAAACAAGTGCGCCAGGTAGCGCAGGCGCGCCAGGAAAGGGCCGGCGAGATGCGCCTCGACGGAATCCTGGATCGAATCGGTGAGCGCGCGCAAGCGCGCCGCCTCGAGGAAGTGGCCAAGTTCATGCATGGAGATGGCGGTGTGGAAGACTGCGTAGGTAAACAGTGCGGAGATTATCGTTTCAGGACTCAAAAAAATGAAACGCAGCACCGCTTCCCTGGTTGCCGCCTCATCGGGGATTGCCAGTACCGAGGAAATAAACGCCACGTGGAAGGAAACGAGGATGTGGTTGGCAATGACCCAACCCTCTTGCAGAAAAGCCCTTGCTTTACCAGGTTTCACGCATGAGGGACCGATGCCTGGAGCATCAGGAGAATATACTCGTATTCGCCTGGTTGGCAATGCAGCAAATTCCATAGCGCCCGTACTCCTCGGCTCCGTACGCTTCGGCTCTGGGGCACTCTATCCACGGGGGCGATGCGTCACAATGATCTGGGTCAGAACATAGCAGACCCAACATGACACTGGTCAGCGTGCACCGGCGAAATCTCTGCTAGATTTTGTCTTGGAAGAGCGACATTTTCCGGGAAAGGCAAGGCACGGATAAAGTGGAGTACAAAACGGAAGTAGTTGTACAAGCTGATGAACTGAAGAGGATTGGGCAGGGATGGAATTAAAACCTGGAAAGCCATTGCCAGCGCAAGCGCTGTATCGGCGTTGTGATCCCGCGCAACTGACATTTGATACCACTGAGAGTCTCGAGCAATTCAGCGAGATCCCCGGTCAGGATCGGGCAACCGAAGCCATTCACTTTGCCACTGAGATCGATGTCGATGGGCACAACGTGTTCGTACTCGGGCCGCCAGGCGCCGGGCGCCATACTTTTGTACAACAGTTCCTTGCTGAGAAAGCCGCCGGCCGGGCTGTCCCGTCGGACTGGTGCTATGTCTACAATTTCGATGATCCACGGCAACCAAAAGCGCTGAAACTGCCCCCGGGAGTCAGCAAGGAACTTCGCGTCGATGTGGAACATGCCATCCAGGACGCCCAGACGGCGATTCCTGCGGCTTTCGAAAGCGAGGATTTTCAAACCCAGCATGAAACCATCGAAGAGGAATTCAAGGAGCGACAGGAAAAGGCATTTAAAGACGTTGAGCAGGCGGCTGGTGAGCGCGGCATCGGTGTAATCCAGACACCAGCAGGCATCGCCTTCGTGCCGATGCGGGGCACTGAGGCCATCACGACGGAAGAATTCGAAAAGCTCCCCAGGAAGCAGAAGAAAAAGTTTCATAAAGACATCGAAGAGCTGACCGGGCAACTGCAACACGTGATGCGCTCGGGACCCAAACGCGCACGCGAAATGCGGCAAAAAATCCGTCAGCTCGAGCATGACGTTGCGAGCCTCGCCGTGACCGGCCTGGTCGACGAACTCAAGCATAAATACCAGGAAATTCCAGCGGTGGTAGAGCACCTGGAAAGGATGCAGACCGATATTGTTGACAACGTCGCTCTCTTCCTGCGTTCTTCGGACGGGCCTGGACTACCGGCCCAGATGAGGGAAATACTGCGTTCAAGAGAATCAGATGCAATGCGGCGCTACGCGATCAACGTGCTGGTTGATCGAAGTGACTGTGAGGGCGCACCGGTGGTGTTCGAAGACAAGCCCAGCTTTGCTGAACTGATCGGCAAGATCGAGCACGAGGCGGAATTTGGTACGCTGATGACCAACTTCAACCTTATCCGGGCCGGCGCATTGCACCGGGCCAACGGCGGATATCTGGTGTTGGATGTGATCAAGGTGCTCTCCTACCCGCTCGCCTGGGAAGGACTCAAGCGCGCGATCAAATCCGGAGAACTGAGTGTGCGCTCATTGGGCGATGACATAGGCTTTGTCAGCACTGTCTCGCTGGAGCCGCGGCCGATTCCGCTGGATCTGAAGGTTATTCTGATCGGTGAGCGTATTCACTACTATCTGTTGGACCGCTACGATCCCGAATTCTCGGAACTGTTCAAGATAGCGGCAGATTTCGAAGATCAGATCGAGCGCAGTGACGAGAACATCGAGCACCTGGCGCGCCTGCTGGCCACGGTCGTGCGTCAGGAAAACCTCAAGCACCTGGATCGCACCGGGGTTGCCCGGCTGATGGAAGAGAGTGCACGGCACGCAGGCGACAGCGAACGCCTCTCGGCTGATATCCGGCAGGCAACCGACTTGATGCGTGAGGCACATTACTGGGCGAGTCACAATGGCAAGGAATTGATCAGCGCCGAAGAGGTGCAACAAGCAATCGACAGCCGCATCCGCCGCGCAAGCCGCTACCGGGACCGCCTGCAGGAGGAGATGCTTCGCAACACACTGGTGGTCGAGACTTCCGGCGCCCGGGTCGGACAAGTCAACGGACTGGCCGTCATGCAGCTTGGCAGTTTTGCGTTCGCCCAGCCGCAGCGCATTACGGCTACGGTAGCACTGGGCTCAGGCAAGGTTGTCGATATCGAACGCGAAGTGAAGCTGGGCGGCCCGCTGCATTCCAAGGGTGTCCTTATCCTGGCTGGATTCCTGAGTTCGCACTACGTTAAGGACCAGCCCCTGTCCCTGTCGGCCAGCCTGGTATTCGAGCAATCTTACGGTGGAGTTGAGGGAGACAGTGCCTCCGCAGGGGAGCTCTGCGTACTGGCGTCGGCGTTGGCGGAGATCCCGATCAAACAATCTCTGGCGGTTACGGGCTCGATGGATCAGCACGGAAGGATTCAGGCGATCGGTGGCGTTAATGAGAAAATAGAAGGGTTCTTTGACATTTGCCGCAAACGCGGACTGAGCGGGGACCAGGGGGTTTTGATACCGGTCGCCAATGTGAAGCATCTGATGTTGCGGCGCGATGTCATTGCAGCGGTCGAAGCCGGACAGTTTCACGTCTATCCGGTTGACCATGTCGATCTCTGCCTTGAACTTCTCACTGGCCTGCCGGCTGGTGAGCGTGATGAAAACGGAGCGTTTCCGCAGGGTAGTGTGAATCAGAAAATATGCCAACGGCTGCTCGATCTCGCCGCAAAGCGCCGCACGTTCAGCGGCGCAGGCCTGGAGCGGGAGGAAGACGCCAATGCCGGCAAAGCTTCCTGATACAGTCCCGCGAAGAATCGCCGTGATTCTCGGGATGGGCGGGTCAGGTCAACCGCTGCTGGATGTTCTTCGGCTGTTGCTGGGCAATGATTCGGAAATTGATTTGCAGGGCGTGTTTATTGAAGATGATGAATTGCAACGGGCAGCCGCACTGCCATTTGTAAAAGAACTATGCCGGCTCACCCTGAGCGTGCGCGAATTCCACAGCGACCAGTTCGAGCGTGCCGTTGCACTGCGAACGCGCACTGCCCGCAGGGCGATTGCCGAACTTGCCCAACACATGGGTGTGCCTCATACGTTTCGTAACGTACGAGGCTCTACCATTGGTTTGCTGCAGGAAACGGCGCACTCGGCGGACATCACTGTTTTCGAGCCGCTGCGGATGTTTGCAGCAGCGCCGGCTTCACCACACCTGCAGACCCGCCGGTCACAGCAGCGCATTGTCGTCGCCATTGATGACCTGGCTACGGGCGCCGATGCCCTGATCGCTGCAGCGTTGCTGGCTGAGGGTGAAGTGCGCAGGATTTCGGTTCTCCTGACTGCTGCGGACCCGGCCGAACAGGATACACTGCTCCGCATGGTCAGCAATCTGTTGCCGGCCGATCCCGCTCGCATCCTGTTGCTATCGGAGCCCGGGGTACGGTACCTGATCGCCGCTGCACGCGCAGAGGGTGCGGGTATGCTTGTGCTCGGAGCTTCAGAAGAGCTGCTGAAACCTGAGTCGCTGCGATCGCTCCGGGAACAACTTCGCTGCCCGATTTGCCTGGTCAGGCGGCGGGACGGCAGCACCGATGGCACTGAAAAATAGTTGTATTGATGACCCACCTCATCGAGGTTGCGGTTGTATGAGTCTAATATAGGGTCATTCCATGAGCGGGGCTTTGCCGCCCTGTCGGTGCTTGGTGATGGATCGTGCTCGCGCGCAACAACGAATGGAAAACCGGATCGGTTTCGCCCTTGAAGGTTCGCTGGCCCACTGTGCAGGAAACTGGGCAGCACAGGAACTCCATGACATCGAAAATCAACTGTCCCGCACGGATTGGCCGGCGAATGCAGTCCAGTTCGATTTAAGCCGGATGTCTGCGCTTGATACAGCAGGCGCCTGGTTGCTTCATCGCACAATCATTGAACTTGAAGCCCGGGGCAGACAGGTGTCTGTGCTTGGCGCCAGTGAGCAAATCCGGCAACTCCTGGACCTGGTCAAGGACAGAAGCGAAGCCGTGAGCGAGCCTCCCAAGCCTTATATTCCCGGGCTTCTCGAGAGCGTGGGCAGGCATACCGGCAGCCAGTTTCAACAGTACTTTGAATTCCTGAATTTCATCGGAAAGCTGGCCATTGTTGCTGTGCAGCTAATGCTTCGGCCCTGGCGCCTGCGCTGGAGCGTGGTCATTAAAGAGCTTCAAAGCGCCGGCGTTAATGCTCTGCCAATCGTCGGCTTGCTGTCATTTCTGATTGGCGTTGTGATCGCCTACCAGGGCGGGATGGTGCTGAGAGACTATGGCGCCAACATCTATGTGGCCGATATTGTAGGTCTGTCCATGGTGCGGGAACTGGCGCCGCTGATCACCGCGATAATCGTTGCCGGCCGGACCGGTTCGGCCTACACGGCTCAAATCGGCACGATGATGGTCACCGAGGAAGTCGACGCGCTGCGCAGTATTGGCGTTGATCCCCTGGAAATGCTTGTGTTGCCAAAAATGATGGCCTTGATTATTGCATTGCCGCTGTTGACCGTGTTCGCGGACGTGATGGGGCTTTTCGGCGGGATGATCATGTCCGCCAGCATGCTGGGATTGAACTCAGTCACTTTTATTGATCGCCTTACTGAAGCAGTATCGCTGAATTCCTATTTGAGCGGTATCGGCAAGGCCCCGGTGTTTGCTGCCATTATCGCGGCCGTAGGGTGTTTTCAGGGCTTCAGGGTTTACGGAAGCGCTGAAAGTGTGGGGCGGCAAACGACGATCAGCGTCGTTGAATCGATATTCCTGGTCATCATCGTAGACGCCGCGTTCTCCATCGCCTTCAGTAAGCTGGGAATTTGAGCCATGGAATACAAGCTGCCAGCAGCCGGAGAATGCATTCTGCAATCACAGGATCTGGTGATGGATTTTGGCCGGAAACGCGTGCTGGACGGGATCAGCATGCATCTTAATCGTGGCGAAATCCTGGCAATTGTGGGTGGCAGCGGCAGTGGCAAATCAACATTGATGAGGCAGCTCGCATTGCTGCAAACACCCACTTCCGGGTTGATTAAAGTTTTTGGATACGATGTTTCTGCCATGAGTGAGTATCGCATCCTTCCGTTGCGCCGCCGCATGGGCGTAATGTTTCAGCATGGAGCTTTGTTTGGCGACCTCACAGTACTTGAGAACATCAGTATGCCGTTGCGCGAACACACCAGCCTCAGCCTGGAAATTATTGAACAAATTGCCATGCTGAAGCTTGCGCTCGCTGGCCTTGAGCCTGATGCCGCCGCACTTTTTCCGAGCCAGTTGAGCGGTGGCATGCGCAAACGCGCTGCCGTTGCCCGTGGCATTGCGCTGGACCCGGAAATCCTGTTTCTGGATGAACCCAGTTCTGGCCTGGACCCGATCAGCGCAGATGCAATGGATGATTTGGTGCTGAATCTAAAAACAACTCTGGGCCTGACGATAGTGCTGGTCACCCACGATATGGACTCGCTGTGGCGGGTTGCCGATCGAATATTGTTGCTTGCCGATGCCAGGATTGCCGCCGAGGGAACGATTCACGATTTGCTCGCGTCCGACAACGCAGTAGCGAAACAGTTTTTCCACGGTCGCCGGGGGCGGGCGGCAGGAGCCTCCTATGATCAGTAAACCAAGCTACGCCCTGGTCGGTGCTTTTGTACTCGCACTGAGTGCGGTCTTTATCTGGGGTGTTCTGTGGATCAGTTCTGGCGGCCCACCCAGGGACTACGAGCGTTATCTCGTCTACATGACCGATTCAGTCTCCGGACTGAATGTAGACGCACCCTTGAAATTTCGCGGTGTCGATGTGGGCAAGGTCGAGCGAATTACCATTGATGCCAATAATCCTGAGCGCATTCGCCTGCAATTGCAGATACGTCAGGGCACGCCAATCACCGTAGATACGGTGGCCACCCTGGAGTACCAGGGCCTGACCGGAATAGCGAGCGTCAATTTAAGTGGCGGACGGATTGATTCAGCACCGATTGGCCGGACGGAGGGCGAAGACTACCCTGTCATCACCGCACGCCCATCGATATTCTCAAACCTGGATCTGACTTTGTCAGATCTGCTGAACAACCTGATTCAAACTTCCGCCAGCCTCAATGCATTACTCAGTGATGAAAATCGAGCCAATGTCGCCCGTTCCATCGAAAACATCGCCGGCCTTACAGATAAATTCGTGGACCAATCCAGGCAACTCGATACCATCATCGAAAACCTTGCCGCGACCCTGGAAAATACACGTACAGCGAGCGTTGGCTTTCCCGAATTGATCATCCGATTTTCCCACAGCGCAGAAGCAATTACCCGCATGGCGGACCAGATCGGGGGAATGGGCGAGAGCCTTGCCGTGGACTTGAGCGGTACAACCCTGCCGGAAGTTGCTGCAATGGTTCATGAACTCAGACTGGCTTCTGAAAATTTGCGCCGCATGAGTGAAGCACTGGCCGAGGATCCCAGCGTATTGCTTTACGGGAAGCCAGAACCGAAACCAGGGCCGGGCGAATAAGTGAAACTATCAAGGCAGAGCCAATGAATACACTGAGCAAAAACAGTCTCTTCCTTCTTGTTGCGGCCAGTGTGTTGCTGATCGCTTCGTGCAGCCTTCCGGGCCCGTCACAGCGCCCTGCAAAGCAGACCTATGTACTGCAGGGTGGCCCCGTTTCCCAGCCTCCCGAAGTAATGACACCAAAGCCCTGTGCATCTCTTCGGGTCGGCATGCCCGGATCGGCACCCGGCATCAACACAGTGCGCATGGCATATACCATTGAGCCCAATCGACGGGATTATTTTGCCTATCACGAGTGGGTTGCCACACCGGCAAGAATGATCGCTTCCATGATGGAATCACGGCTTGATGCCCTGGGTCTCTTCAGCGCGGTCATTCAGGGCTCATCCGATATCAAAACAGACTTTCGCCTGGATTCCGAAGTGCGGGTACTGCAGCAGGATTTCGCCAAAGGAACCAGCACAGTGACCTTGACCATTAAACTCACCTTGATCGAAGTTGCGAACCGGTCGTTGTTGAATTCGAAAACGTTCAGTTACCGGGAACCCGCAGAGGGTGAAAATGCTGAGGCAGGTGTTGCAGCCGCCAACCGTGCTGCGGAGCATTTTCTTGTGGATCTTACGGCATTTCTTTCAGAATCAATTAAACCAGTGGAGTGTGCGCGTTAGCAAGTATATTTCCCTTGATGTCCATCAATGTAAATCCCTTTCGCGATTGCTAAACTTTCAATGACGACTACCGCCTGGGCCGGGTCGACAGTCCGGAGGGCGGCCAGGTCGTGTTACCGGAGAAATAGTCATGACAGTTGCAAAAGTTATCGAGATCAGTGCTGAGTCAGACATCAATTTTGAAGCCGCGATTCACAATGGCATTACCAAGGCTGCTGAATCCGTGCACAACATCAAGAGTGCATGGGTCAAGGAACAAAAGGTCACCGTTGCAGACGGCCAGATCGTCAAGTATCGGGTTGATTTGAAACTGACCTTTGTAATGGACTGACCCTTGCTTACACAAAATTACTGGTATTTACTGATCAACAGGACCTGACCGGTAATTTGGTCCGCCATGGACGAATCTTCTGAACAATCCTGGCTGACAACGTCCATCGCACGCCATATCTGGGAAACCAAATACCGCTGGTTCAAGAGCGGTGAGCCGCAGGATCGCGACATAGAGGCGACCTGGCGAAGGGTTGCGCGTGCTGTTGCATCTGTAGAGTCTTCTCAACGAAAGGCCTGGGAAGAGCGTTTCTACTCCATTCTCCGGGGATTCCGTTTCCTTCCCGCTGGCCGCATCATCGCAGGTGCGGGAACCGGGCGGCGAGTCACGCTGTTCAACTGTTTCGTGATGGGCCTGATGGAAGATGACATGGAGAACATCTTCGACGGCTTGAAAGAAGGCGCACTAACCATGCAGGCCGGTGGCGGCGTGGGATATGATTTTTCAACACTGCGCCCGAACGGCAGCGCGGCCCGCTCCACTGGACAGATTGCCTCGGGCCCGGTCTCCTTCCTGCACATCTGGGATGCCATGTGCGCCACTGTTTTTTCAACTGGCGCACGTCGCGGCGCCATGATTGCCAGTCTTCGTTGCGATCACCCGGACATCGAGGCATTCATCGATGCCAAGCGCCGGTCTGGGCAGTTGCGGCATTTCAACCTTTCCGTCCAGGTAAGCGACGCGTTCATGCACGCGGTGGAGGCTGATGAGAGCTGGCCATTGCTCTTCCCTGAAGTTTCCTTGCAGGAAGATGCTGGCGCCGAGACCGTGATACGGCGATGGCCAGGCTTTGATCATGCTGTCCCATGCCGTGTGATGGCCCGGCTACCTGCCCGTCATCTCTGGCAACACATCATGCGGACGTGCTTTGATACTGCCGAGCCGGGTGTCCTGTTCGTGGATCGCATCAACCGGCTCAACAATCTCGCCTACCGGGAGTTCATCACGACCACCAATCCCTGCGGCGAAATCCCCTTGCCGCCCTACGGGGCCTGCAACCTCGGCTCGGTCAATCTCACACAGTTCGTACGTAACCCGTTCACACCTTCGGCCTGCATGGACGTCGATGCCATCCGCGAAACCGTCATCATCGCAACACGACTGCTGGACAATGTCATCGATTGCTCGCAATTCCCGTTAAAGGCGCAAGAGCTGCAGGCCACGGGAAGCCGACGCATCGGGCTGGGAATTACCGGGCTCGCTGACGCCCTGATCATGCTGGGGTTGCACTACGGAACAGAAGAGGCCCGTGCAGAAGCAGGAAGCATTATGAAAACGATCTGCAACACAGCATACCGAGCCTCCATTCAGCTCGCCGGGGAAAAAGCCCCGTTCCCCTTTTTCGACCGGGAAGCCTACCTGGAAAGTGGGTTTCTGCAGACGCTTCCCCAGGAAATTCGTGACGGGATCGCGCGGCACGGCATACGCAACAGCCACCTGACAGCCATCGCGCCAACCGGCACTATCAGCCTGCTGGCTGGCAATATTTCCAGCGGTGTGGAACCTGTGTTTGATTTCCGGTTCAGTCGGAAAGTGCTAAACAGGAACGGTGAATACGATCGCTTCGACCTGGAGGATTACGCTTTCCGGTGCTGGCGGAAAGATGCTGGTGAGTCCCGGGACCTGCCGGATCAGTTCGTTCATGCCCGCGCATTACCTCCGAACACTCATCTGCAGATGCAGGCGGTATTGCAACCATACGTTGACAGTGCAATCTCGAAGACGATCAATGTGCCGGAAGACTACTCATTCGAGGACTTCCAGGATTTGTATCAGTCCGCTTACCACCACGGCCTGAAAGGGTGTACGACGTTTCGGCCCAATCAGATGACGGGAGAAATCCTGGACTCAGCTACAGATTCCGGACAGGAGATGGGCGGGCCTGATGTGCATTGTTGCACGCTCGAACGCCAGGGTGAGTAAGCGCGGGATGACGTTTGTCAAACGCCATCGAAAAATTCAACTCGTTTTATGCCGGCCTTAATCACACCAACCAGTGGCAGGTTTTTTTCTTTGCTGGCTGTTTGTTTGACCATTTACAACAGCATATGTTTAAACTTCAATAATCATAATCAATATTAATTGAATTCAAGCTAACATACGATGATACTGTTTGTTGTATTGATCCATGTTTGGATTGCATTGAAGATGGAGTATCCGGCCGGCCTTTTTTGACCAGCAGGAGCACAGGACCGTGGAAAATGACAGCCTGTCCAACGACCCGTTAAAGCCCCTTGGCACACGACCTGCGTTGTCCAGCATGCCCCGGATTCTGGCGTGCCTTGATCGTTCCGGGCTGAGTGAAACTGTCCTTTCTTATGCGGTTATGCTGGCCCGCGCGACTGCGGGAACCCTCACGCTCATTAATGTTATCGAGTCGTCCGGCGACACCACCTCGGAGTCCCATGACGCTCTTATGTGGGAATTGAAACGTCATGAAGCACTTCAATACATGGGGCAGCTGCTGGAACGTATCGAACGGCTGGATGTTCCTGTGGACGCTCAAGTCGAGGAAGGCCGGGCGGCGGAACAAATCCTCAGTTTCACACGACAGCATCCCGTCGACTTCCTCATACTGGCGAGTCACGGCACCCATGGGCTAGCCGAATGGAGTCTCAGCAGCACTGTCTCGAAGATCGTCAGCCGCACACAAAGCTCCTTCATCATCGTTCCTGCGATACCTGTCTACCAGCACGCGGAGCAGGAGTCATGTGTGCGGCGGATACTGGTGCCGCTCGATGACTCGTCGCGTTCCCTGGTGGCTCTTCCCGTGGCCGTACGCATTGCCAAACAACAGCGCGCCGAACTGATCCTGGCGCACGCCATCGAGCCCGCGAGCTTCCATCATTATTCCGGCGTAGCGCGCGCGGATCGGAAAATTATCGATGACGCCTCTTCGATCCTGGAATCGGTGGCTCAGGACTATTTTCGCCAGATCGCCGCACGCTTGAAGGGTGAGGGCATCGAAGTCTCGGTCATCGTCACGCCCAGGCCGAGCTCCGTCGATCTCATTTACGAAATCGTGGCCAGTGAGAACGTCGATTTTGTCGTCTTGGCCGCGCATGGATCATCGGGAAGTGAGCAGTTTCCTTTTGCACGAACCTCCGCCCACCTGATTTCCCATGCGCCCGTTCCACTGCTGGTCGTTCAGGACCTCGATCGAGAGCAAATGTCGCGGTGCCTGCGCAAGCGGCGTTACGACACCGCGCCGCTAAAGCGCGGCGAGTCGACGCTCGACGACGCTTACTGAGCGTCCCCGCCAATGCATGGACGAGTCAGCCATTGGGGGACCACGCCTGCGGAGTCCCTGTTCCGTCGCCTGGGAAAACAGCATGCAGGCATCCGGTGGAGCGACGATTCAATCTTCAAAAAGCCGTTTGCATCGGATATAGCAAAAAATCTGCGCAAGATCTATCGGCATCTGCAGACCAGCGATGATACCCGTGAACGACAATCCCTGGCGAGTGAGTGGTTCCTGGACAATTATCACGTGCTCATCGACGCCGCAGCGGTCAGCCGTGAGAGCCTGGTTTCCGATCTCTACGGGCACCTTCCGGATGTGGACGACGCATCCCACGACGGTACGCCTCGGGTCTTCTTTCTGGCTTGCGAACTGATCGTCGCCAGCAAGCTGCATATAGATGAACAAGTGCTGCGCAGTTCGCTGTTGGCATACCAGGAACACGCGCCACTCACGGTGGCGGAAATCTGGGCGCTGCCAATCATGCTGCGTCTGATTCTCCTCAGCGCTGGCGCGTCGTCTATGGCGAAACTCCTGCCGGCACAGTTCTCCCCCAGTGACGACACGCTGCCGCACTGCCCGCGCTTTGATATGGACGAGGAGGCGATTATTTCGCGCGTCATCAGCGCTTTGCGTCTGCTCGCCGCCGTTGACTGGAATGCCTTCTTTGATTCCGTCAGTCGATTGGAGGAAAGTTTGGAAGAGGACCCGGCCGGCGTTTACGCGAAAATGGATTTCCGAACGCGGGACCGGTACCGCAAGGTAATCGAGAAGATCGCCTGGCACACGGGTCGTACCGAGATTGATGTCGCCCGCTATGTGCTCACCACAGCGGGCCGCGCGCCGCCGTCGGATAGGCGTCGCAGACACATCGGCTATTACCTGATTGATCGAGGCAGAGATGAAATCGAGCGCGCTCT
This sequence comes from Oceanospirillum sp., assembly GCA_048636595.1. Taxonomy (GTDB): domain Bacteria; phylum Pseudomonadota; class Gammaproteobacteria; order Xanthomonadales; family SZUA-36; genus JAJRRA01. The sequence continues at coordinate 17,982 of JAIVWI010000036.1, forward strand.
CGGGTTCCGGCCCCGGGGCGCCGAGCGCATGCGCCGTTCGATTAGAAGGCATGCCACCGCCTGCTACCTGTCCTTGATAGCCCTGGCCGTATCGGCCTTTATGGTTGCGCCCCTGTGGCTACTCGCACGTGACAGGCCGTCACTTGTAAGCTGTTTGGTGCTTGTCCTCCTCGCCCTGGTGCCGGCATGGAGTCTCGGCATTGGGCTGGTTCAATGGCTCGTGACTCGCATTTTCCCACCCGGCCTCCTGCCACGCATGGATTTCTCCAAAGGGATCGCAGACGAGGCGAGAACCGTCGTGGCGGTGCCCGCCATGCTCGACAACGCCGGCGTGACAAAGCGGCTTATTCAGGATCTCGAGGTACGGTATCTGGCCAACCCGGATCCCAAGCTGTCTTTTGTACTTTTAAGTGACTTCGTCGACGCGCCTGAAAAGGAAATGCCGCAGGACCAGGCACTTCTGGAACTGGCCGAAACGCGAATAAATGCACTCAATCATCGCTACGCCAACGCCGACAGGGATACATTTTACCTCCTGCACCGGGAAAGACGCTGGAGCGACAGCGAGAAAATATGGATAGCCTGGGAGCGCAAGCGTGGAAAGATCGTCGAATTCAATCGCTGGATCCTGGGCGATGGCCGCACTGCTTTCAAATGGCATTTCGGCAACACGGGTGAGCTCCAAGGCACCCGTTTCGTTATCACGCTGGACGCCGATACGATGATGCCGAAAGGTGCCGCCCAGGCACTGGCCGGCATCATGGCGCACCCACTCAACGCAGCCGAATTCGATCCGCAATCAAAGCGGGTAATCGCCGGATATACTGTCGTGCAGCCGCGAGTTGAAATTGATCCCGCAAGCGAGGAGGGCTCGGCGTTCACTCGTATCGTTGCCGGCGACATCGGCATTGATCCCTATGCACACGCCGTATCCGATGCATATCAGGATTTATTCGGAACCGGTATCTATGTCGGCAAAGGAATCTACGATGTCGCAAGCTTTACATCCAGTCTGGCACACACTATTCCGCCCCGCCGGGTGTTGAGCCACGATCTCCTCGAAGGCGTGCTCGGCCGAGCCGGGCTGGCGAGCGACATTTCTGTATACGAACATTTCCCACCGCATTACTTCGCCTATACCCGACGCATGCATCGATGGATACGCGGCGACTGGCAGTTGATCCCATGGCTGCTCCCGCTCATCCCAGTCACTGGCGGCGGCTGGATAAGAAACCCGCTGCAACTCATCGATCGCTGGAAGATCTTCGAGAATCTGAGGCGTAGTCTGTTTTTCCCGCTGCTGTTCGCCTTCCTGGTCGCGAGCTGGTTACTGGCTCCATCGGCATTGATCGTGTGGACGCTGCTCGGTGTTTTCTCACCCGCCGCACATCTGCTGGTCGGCATTGCATCCGGGGTTGTCGGTGGATTCCGGCGCCCGGAGCGACGCGGCTCCTGGACAGTCCTGCGTAGCTTCAGCCGGACCGACCTCGAACGCTGGATGTTTTCCGTCAGCTTCACTTGTCATCTGGCGGTAGTGACCGTAGATGCTATCGCGCGTTCTCTCATGCGCATGTTCGTCACACGCCGCCGGCTTCTCGAATGGGTGACCTTCTCCTCGGCCAGCGCGCTCGCACCGTCAACTTCAATGCGTAAGATTAGCTGGATCGAGATGTGGATATCGTCGCTCATGGCCATGGCCGTCCTCGCATTGATCGTCATCGCCAGGCCCGCGGCTCTACCCTACAGTGTGCCTCTGCTGCTGCTCTGGATCATGGCTCCGGAACTCGCCCGATGGCTGAGTGTGCCGCCAAAACATAGCGCGCCGCCCACGCTCGATCAACGCGATCAGGCGAAACTGCGTGAACTCGCGTTCCGCACCTGGCATTTCTTCGAATCATTCGTGGAGCCCAACAGCCACTGGCTGCCACCGGATCACTTTCAGGAATCACCGCGGGGAGAAGTGGCGCAGCGAACATCACCGACGAATATCGCAATGATGTT
>JAIVWI010000037.1:0-19932 GCA_048636595.1 Oceanospirillum sp.
GCACTGACCAGCGGCACTGCTGTTACCCTGGCCCTGAACCTGTTTTTCAAGGGAATCGATCCGGTGCTGCTCAGCAACGTGTTGATCGCCTTTGTCGCTTTGACCTTGCTGGTGCTGCTCAGCTTGTTGCACGCGACCTATCATGGCACCGTGGGGGCACGGCAATCCCTTGAGTTGTTGATCAGGGGCCAATTCGCCAGGCCATTCCTTTCACTGGTTTTTGGCGCCGGTGTGGTGCTGCCGATCCTGGCGCTGTGGTTCTTCGGCGCCTCTACCATAATGGGCCTGCTTGCAGCGGCCGGCGTCGTAGCCGGCTTCTACGCATTCCGGCTGCTGATCTTCAAAGCAGGCGTGTTTGAGCCGCAAATCAGCTTTGCGACGCGCCTCGGCCTGTCTTAAAAAACAGGGACAGTGGGTACAGAGGCAGTAGAGACCGTTAAATCAACGGGACAAGTTCCGTGAGGCCGGGCATACGCCTGGTTCACAGCCGCCACCATCCTGGCCGCGGCCAACCGGTGGAAGAGCTGAGCTGCCGGGTAATACAGGAAGACGCCTTGACCATCGACGTGGAGGATGTCGGGACTTACACCCTGATGTGGACCCCAACGGATCCGGTCGATGCGGACGGGTACGTGGATGGCGACGGAATCATCGACGGCCAGGGTTCAGGGGCGCTGGCACTCGCAGCAGGCTTCGTATTCACCGAAGGAATCATCCAGGGGATGGAAGACATCCATACCATGGCGTTCTGCGATAAGATCCCGGGCGTGGTACGCATGCAGCTAAAGTCTCCGGAGGCCGTTGTCACCCGCCGGCGCAATCTGCTCATGACCAGTTCCTGCGGTCTTTGCGGCAGCCGCGAAGTGGTGGAGAACAATACATTCGGCTTGAGCGAGGTGCCGGACCGGATGAGGCTCGATGCCCGGGGTTTTTCCCAACTCATGCAAGAAATGCTTTCGCAACAGGCTATTTTTACCGAGACTGGCGGCGCTCATGCAGCAGCCATCTTCTCCGCCGACGGACGAATCCACGCCGTGGCCGAGGATCTTGGCCGGCACAATGCGCTGGATAAGGTTATCGGCGCCACTCTGCTGTCGGGTGAAGGATTCAAACGCAAAGGCGCGCTGCTTTCGAGCCGGCTCAGCCTGGAGATGGTGACCAAGGCAGTGCGCGCCGGCCTGGAAATCATTGCGGCAGTGAGCGCCCCCACTTCATTGGCGATAGAAGTGGCGGAGCGCTTTGGCGTTACCTTGTGTGGATTCGTACGCGATCAGCGCGCGACCGTGTTTACCCACCCCCACCGCATCGACCAGGCAGACTGAGCCGGTATCGCCAGCCGTAAATTCCCGTAACGATATTCACATTTGTCTTGAGCTAATAGTGGGGGCGCCCGTCCACAGCCAACTCCACTTCTTCGCTGGCAGTCAACCGCTCCACCCTCCCGTGCAAGACGCCTCTGGACAGGCTCACTATGCTTGCACTGAAACACCACACAGCGGATTTCGGAGCACCCCATGTCAGAATCACTTCCCAGAATTACCATCATCGGAGCAACCGGAGACCTTGGTTCCGGTCTCGCCTATAGACTGGCCAGGGCCGGCTATTCCGTGATGATCGGTTCGCGGTCCGCGGAAAAGGCAAAGAACGCCGCTGCCGCAATGACGAAACGGGCCGGCCGTCCCATCGAGGGATTGAAGAACGGTGCTGCTGCGGCGGCCGCTGAGGTCATCATACTGACCGTGCCTTTTGCCAGCCACCGGGCCATGCTGGAGGAGGTCAGGGATGGCGCGCAGGGAAAGATATTCGTTGACGCCACCGTGCCGCTGGTGCCGCCCAGGGTAGCGCGGGTGCAGTTGCCGGCAGACGGGCCGGCAGCCAAGCAGGCACAGGAATTTCTCGGTGAAGACGTGCGCGTGGTCTCTGCATTCCAGAATATCGCTGCTGCCCACTTGCAGGACGAAGAGCAGCATGCCTCCGACTGCGATGTGCTGGTCAGCGGCAACGATCCCAAGGCGCGGGCGGTTGTGGTGCAGTTGGCCGAGGCCATGGGCATGCGCGCCTGGCACGCCGGGGCCATCGACAACTCGGCTGTGGCCGAGGCTCTGACCTCGGTGTTGATTTTCCTCAACAAGCGCTACAAAATCGACGGTGCAGGTATTCGTATCACCGGCGTTCCCGGCTCCGCCGGGGGCGCCTGATAAAAGCCCAGAGGCCTGGTTCGGTGCATGCAGACAAAACTACTGCCCCAGGACCTGGGGCGGAGCGTCCCCCGGCCGTAGCCTACCTGTTCCTGACCCTTACCGCCCTGTTTCTCGCCATCAATTATGTCATCGGTCGAGGCGTCCACCAGGAGATTCCCCCGGTGGGCCTCTCTTTCTGGCGCTGGGTCGTCGGCGCCCTCATTTTGGCGCCCTTCGTCCTGAGCCGGCCGGGGGCCTTGTCCCGGATTTTCGGCCACCACGGCAGAGTCATGCTGCTGTTGGGCTCCATGCTGGTGGGAAGCACGACCCTGGTATTGGTTGCGCTCAATTCCACCACGGCCATCAATGTCTCCGTTATCAATGCGGTCCAGCCTGGCCTGACCGTGCTCTTCGCCTGGATGTTCCTAAGTGAACCGATGAGCGGCCGGCAGTTACTGGGTATTGGGGCCGCCGGCGCGGGCGTCCTGGTCATGTTGTCCGGGGGACGCTGGGAGACCCTCACCGGATTCGAGTTGAGCGGAGGCGGCTTGATCGCGCTACTGGCCATGGGTGGCTTTGCGGGTTACGCCGTCAACCTGTACCGGCTTCCGCCCGAACTGAACTTCGCCGAATCTTTGTTTGGGATTATCGTATTGGGCAGCCTCGTTTTACTGCCCTTCTATCTGATCGAATCCCTTTTCATTGCCACGGTGCCGCCGAGCATGAAAACCCTGGGCGTCGTATTCACCCTGGCGCTGTTGGTTTCCGTGCTGGCTATGCTGATGTGGAACTTCGGCAACCGCCGCATCGGTCCAGGTCGGGCATCGGTCTTCATTAACCTGATCCCTGTGTTCGGCATGATTCTGGCCACAGCTTTTCTGGGCGAGAGCATCCAGGGATTTCACGTTGCAGGGACTGCGTGTATTGTCGTAGGCATCCGGCTGGCGGTGAACAAAACGCCCGACAGGCCAAAGCGCCTAAAACCGCCAGGTGTAGGAGACCTGTGAATGCCTTGGAAATCAAAAGGTATGCACTCATAACCAAGATACGGTATCCGCTGCCCCTTATAGTCGGGATGTGCCGTGAGGCCATTGAAGAGCTTTGTATTCACCGGAACCCCATGCGGCACGCTACACCTGTTCTTCAATCCGATCAGAATCAGGAACAATGAATGTCAGTTTCCTTCGATATCGGCATACTTCCCAACCGTCCCGTCTACGAGTGCCTGGAATTGGCCCGCGCGGCCGAGGACTTCGGCTATGGTGGAGTCTGGCTGGCGGATTCCCAATGCGTTATGCGCGACGCCTATACCATCCTGTCACTGATCGCGATGCAGACCAGTAATATTCGTGTGGCTACGGGGGTCACCAATGCCATTACGCGCCATCCATCCGTGCTGGCCAACAGTTGGGCGACACTGGATGAAATTTCCCTGGGGCGTGCTGTGATGGGAATCGGGGTGGGAGAGAGTTCCATCCGAACCCTGGGTTTAAAGCCTGACAGGCTGGCAGCCCTGGAAAACAAAATCGGCGTGCTGCGTGCGTTGATGAACGGTGAGGAGGTTGAGTTGGAGGGACATTCCTTCCGGCTGACCTGGCCTCAATGCCGGGTGCCGGTGGTGATGGCTTGCTCTGGACCCAAATCACTGCAACTGGGCGGACGGGTCGCCGACGGGGTGTTGTTCCAGGTGGGTGCAGACCCCGCCTTCGTACGTTATGCTCTGGATAATATACGCATCGGGGCAGAGCAGGCAGGGCGTAGCCTGGATGACGTGAAGCTCTACATGCGCGTGGCCACCTCGGTGTCGTCGGACCGTGTTAAGGCCCGGGAAGAAATTAAGGGCTACGCCGCCGTCGCGGCGGGCACTGTTTTCAAGACGGTTCCGCGCGAGTATTTTCGCGACGACCTGTGGCAAGAGTTGGGTGAATTCAAAGCCAGGTATGATTACTTCGAGCACGGCAGCAACCAAGCGCTTCACCGGGAAGGATTGACCGATACGATTCTGGACGCCATTTCGATATCCGGGACTCCCGAAGAGGCGGTGCCCCGTTTCCAGGAAATTATTGACATGGGCGTGCATAATTTCGTGTGGCCTGCCAACATGCCGGATGCTATTCATTTTCTCGATGAGTTCGCGGAGAAGGTGATGCCGAACGTTAAATAGAGGAGCCAGTCCATGTCGCCCCATGCCAGTATACCCAGGTTCACTGATCTTCTCGACGCGGCCGATCCGGCCAGGTTGTTCGTCATCGGCGGTATGTTCCTGGTGATCGCCGGCATGATCTTCGGCGATCTCTACGCCGTTTTCATCATGCATCCCAATATCGGCAATATCGGCCGCGAGATGGGCGCGGCCGTAGCCGCGGCGGCGAGCGGTGATCCGGATAGTGTGTTCAGCCATTTTGGCGCCGTCGGTAATTTCCTGGAAAATGCGGGCACAAAAAAAGACGCCCATGTGCATATCATCCATGCCGGCTACCTGGCGTTTCTGCTGGCCTTTTTGCAGCCTTTCGTGGCGCTGGAAAGCAAGCACAAGTTGCTGCTGGCCAAGACGTTTCTATGGGCCTCGGTAGTGCTGCCCGTTTCCATATTTCTGATCCATTACGTGGGGCTGGTGTTCAGTCCGCTGCAGAGCATCGGTTGGGCGAGCATATTTGCCGACCTTTCCGGGCTGGTGTTGATCCTCATCCTGGCCGTCGAATTGGCCGGAATGTGGCGCCACATGCGAGGGAACGGTAACCGGGACGGAACCGTAATGCGGCTCGACGGAAGGAACAGCCGGACCCTGCTCACCGGTGGCATCGCGCTGGTGCTGGCGGGATTCCTGTTTGGCGCCTATTACGCCGGCATTCATCTGGAGGAGCACGAGAGCCGTGAGTTGATCATCCTCACCGATCTCATGGAGCAGGCTTCCGCGCAGGATTCCGCAGCGTTGGAGCAGGGACTGGCGGCTTACAATGGCCTGCAGGGCGAGCGTGGTGTAATGATCGCAGCCCATGCCCATGTCATTGAATTCGGGCTACTTGCGCTAATGATGGCCATCGTTCAACCTTTCGTGTTCCTGAGCCGCGCCTGGCGCCGCCGCCTGGTGTGGATGATGCTGGGCGGCGCGGTGGTGTTGCCGGTCGCCGTCTATTCGGAGATGTGGTACGGCTTGCTGGCCGGCGGTGTGGCTGATTTCGCCGGCCTCATGGTGATTCTGGCCCTGTTTGGAATGCTCATCGGCGTTTTGCGCCATACCGGAAAAGTGGACGCGGAAGAAGGAGAGGAGTCATGACGGGCTCACAAAAGATCCTGTTATCAGGCGGTCTCGCCCTGGCCATCCTGGGCATGGCGTATGGCTTCTGGTACGCGGTGGCGGACGAGCACCCTACCCTGGAGCGTATGGGTGTCTCCCTGGCCAGCGCTTTTGCCGAAGTTGCGAAGGGAGAGATGGACCCGGCCCGCGAATTCCTGAAAACCTATGGCGAGACCCGCTTTGAATACATCCGCGAGGTGCACACTCATGGCCACCTGGTGGCGCTCAGCACCTTGCTCCTGGTACTGGGGCTGTTTTTCAATCAGTTGGCCTTTACCGAACGGATCCGGCTTTATCTGGCGTCTCTTCTGGTCTTCGGTACCGCAGCCCTGCCGCTGGGTTCCTTACTGGAAATCATGCTCAGTGGTCCGGTTCCAAAGGCCGTGGCGCTGCTCGGTGCAGTATCCCTTATCGGGGGCCTGGGCGCAGTAGCAGCCGGTCTCCTGCTGTCCACTGAAAGGAGTCGGAGGGGTTGACAAGCCAACGCCTGGAACTGTTCGCTCCTTCGGGCTTTCCCCTTATTCGTCCGGACGATGCCCTGGATGAAATTATCCTTGATGTGCTGAAACACAACAGCCTGGTGCTGCGGGACGGAGATATTCTTGTCCTTGCCCAAAAGATAGTTTCCAAAGCGGAAGGCCGTTATGTGCGGCTCGCGGAGGTTGATGCCACCCGTGCAGCGCGGGATCTGGCTGAACAGTGCGGCAAGGACCCACGCCTGGTGGAGCTGATTCTGCGGGAATCTGAGCGGGTGGTTCGTTGCGCCCCCGGAGTCCTGATTGTTCGCCACCGGCTGGGGTTTGTGCACGCCAATGCCGGCATCGACCGGTCCAATATCGAACGGAGCGACGAGCAGGTGCTCTTGCTGCCGGAAGATCCAGACGCCAGCGCGGCGCGGTTGCGCGAATGCATCGGTGGGGCGGCCGGGGTGGATATCGGAGTTTTGATCATCGACAGCTTTGGCCGGTCCTGGCGGATCGGGACCTGCGGCGTGTGTATCGGTAGCGCCGGTGTCGAGGTGATCGACGACCGGCGGGGGCAGCCGGACCTGTTCGGCAGAATCCTGGAAATAACCGAAGTGGCGGTGGCGGACGAACTCGCTGCGGCGGCCTCCCTGTTGATGGGTGGCGCTGATGAATCCAGGCCCCTGGTACTCGCCCGGGGGCTGGCTGCAGCCGGTCAGGGAACGGCGCGCGACCTCTTGCGGCCAGTGGACAAAGACCTTTTTCTATGAACATTCCGGGCCCGAAAAATGAAACAGCACCGGGGGCGGCATGACCCGGAATTCTGAACGTTATCTGGCCATTTGCGGCGGTGTGGGCGGCGCCAAGCTCGCGCTTGGCCTCAGCCGTGTGCTGGATCCCTCACAACTGACCATCGTGGTCAATACCGGTGACGATTTCGAGCACCTGGGACTGCTTATCTGCCCCGACCTGGACACCGTCTGCTACACGCTGGCCGGAATAGTCGATCCGCAACAGGGGTGGGGACGCAAAAACGAGAGCTGGAATGCCCTGGCCGAGGTGGAGCACCTGGACGGCGAGACCTGGTTCCGTCTGGGGGACAAGGATTTGGGCTTGCACCTGGTACGCCGGTCGCTGCTGGACCAGGGCATGTCACTCAGCGCGGTGACGGCGCACATCGCCCGCCAGCTCGGCATAGCACAGGAAATCCTGCCCATGAGCGACGATCCGGTGCGCACCGAGGTGGAGACGGACCAGGGGCGCCTGGCATTCCAGCACTATTTTGTGCGTGAGCGCTGCGAGCCGCGGGTTCGCCGCATTGATTATGCGGGTTCACAGTCTGCACAGCCCGCCGAAGGTTTTATCCGGGCGTTGCAGGATTCTGCCCTGAAAGGAGTGATCATCTGCCCGTCGAATCCCTTCCTGAGCATTGATCCCATTCTTTCGCTCCCCGGGGTCCGTGAACTGCTGAGCGATACCGGCGTGCCGGTGATCGCCGTCTCCCCCGTGGTCGGGGGCCGGGCGATCAAAGGACCGACGGCCAAGATCATGCAGGAACTGGGTATACCGGTCACGGTGGATGCAGTGGCCAGCCATTACGCCGGGCTGTTAAACGGCATGATCGTAGACAGTTGCGACAGAGATTCAGCCCGGGCACTGGAAGAACGCCTGGCGATACATTGCTGTGACACGATCATGAAGAATACACAGGACAAGATCACCCTGGCCGGACAGGCCCTGAACTTTATCTCGTCCCTGGGCAAGGGATCATGAACGGGCTTTGGGCCCTGGTGCCACTGAAGCGCCTGGCCGCAGCCAAACAGCGCCTCGCACCCGTTCTGGAACCGGCGCCGCGAATGGAACTGATGCTGTCCATGGCGGCGGATGTGCTTGCCGCCCTGGTTCAGATCGAGGCAATTGAGCGGGTGCTGATTGTAAGCGAAGATCCTGCAGCGGAGCAGCTTGCTCTGGATGCAGGCGTCGAGTGGTTCCAGGCGCCTCCCGGCGGTGGACTGAATTCAGACCTGGAGTTCGCCGCTGCTTTTGCACGGGAACAAGGAGCCGGACAGGTATTGATCGTGCACGCAGATTTACCGTTTTTGCGACCGGCGCAGTTGCAGCGTTTCATTGGCAACAGGTCCGGCAAAGCCACTCGCCTGGCCGAGTGCAAGTCCGGTACCGGCACCAACCTGCTGTTGACGCCGCTGCCCCTGGCCTTTCCACTGGTGTTCGGCAGTGACAGCCTGACCCGATTTCAGCGGCTGCTGGGCGAAATGGCAAAGGTGATACGAAATTCAGCCTTGAGCATGGATATCGACAATCCAGAGGACCTGGACTGCTTGCTGATGCAGGAGGCCAATGGTTTGACGCCCGGACCGATGACCCGGGCCTGGGCCAATAAATACCGGCGCCTCCTGCTATCCTGTGCCGGCTATGAGAGGAATGGAAATTTATGAACAGTAACAACGACGAAGCTGCAGGGCATACGCCTGACACACCCTGCGAACACTGCGGCATTTTCACGCTGGGTGGAGACATCCCGATCCAGGGCACCTGGCGGGACATCACCTACACGCCTTTGCGGGACAACATCTGGTCGGTAAGCGAAGGTATTTACCGTTCCATTTTTCTCAAGGGAAAACAGGGAGTGGTGGCCTTTGACACCTTGACTACCCCCGGTACCGCCCGTGCCTACGCGGGTGCGGTGGGCAGAGTGTTTCCCAACAACCCGATACATACCATCGTTTATTCCCACGACCATCTGGACCACACCGGCTACGCGGCGGACATGGCGCCCGAGGCCCACATCATCGCCCATGATTTGTGCGACAAGGTGGTGCGGGCGCGCCGCTCCGATGGCCAGCTGCCGGCCACTGAGGTATTCAGCGAAGAGCGCAAGTCTTTCGAGATTGACGGCACCTGTTTCGAGCTGATCTATCCGGGGCCGACTCATGGAGACGGCAACATCGCTGTTTATCTGCCCCAGAGCAAGGTGTTGTTCATGGTGGACACGGTCATTCCCGGGGTCGGCTACACCTTCTTCCCCGACTGGCACCTGACCCCGTATGTGCCGGTGATGAAACGCCTGCTCAGCCTGGACTGGGATGTGTTTGTTCCCGGCCACTTCTGGATCACTGACAGGCAGGGTTTTATCGACAGCCTGGACTATTACGACCGCATGTCGGACATCGCCCAGCAAGCCGTGATCAGTGGCCTGGATCCGCATGACTTCGCAGAGGTCGTGAAGTATACCGACGCCAATCTGAAACTGGAGTTCGGCGATCTGTTCCGCTACGGCGAATACTGCGCCATGAACCTGTCCCGCTACATGCAACATTTCCTCACCGGCGGCTGGGGCATCGAAGGTAATTGGCAAGCAGACACTACACCGCTTTGAGGGGAGGATAATCATGAAAAAAACAAATACTGGAATATTCACTGCCCCAAACGCCCTCGAATACCTGGAGCGCGAACCCGACATGCAGGTGCAGAAACTCGCGCAACGGCTTTGGACCGTCACCGACGGTGTGCGGCGCAGCATCTTTCTGGAAGGCGACACCAGCGTCATCGCATTCGACACCTTTGGCACGCCAGGCGCCGCCCGCGCCTATGGCCAGGCAATTTCGCAAGCCATACCCGGGAAGCCCATCAAAACCATTATCTACAGCCACGACCACCTGGATCATGCCGGTTTTGCCGACGACCTGGCGCCGGACGCTGAGATTATCGCCGACGAAATGTGCGCTAAAGTCATCGAACTGCGCCGCGCAAAAGGGCAGCTTAAGCCGACCCGCAGGCTGTCTGGTGAGCGTCACGAGATGGACATCGATGGGGTGCGCTTCACCCTGCTCAATCCGGGACCGACCCACGGCACTGGCAATATGAGTGCCTGGTTTGCCGATGAGAAGGTGCTGTTTTCCTCGGATACCATCCTGCCCAATGCCCGTTACGGGCTGATGCCGGACTATCACATCTGGAACTTCGTCCGCTTCATGCGCGGTTTCCTCGATCTGGAATGGAATACTTTTGTACCTGGCCGGTTTGAGGTCACCGACCGGGCCCGGTTCGAATTCGGCTGCGATTTCATTGAAGCAGTACAGGAGGAATCACAACGGGCCTTCGCCGAGTTCGTGCCCATCTGGGTGCTCGATGCCATGCAAGGCTACGTGGGCGGCAAACTGACTGAACGCTTTGGCAGCCTGGAGGGCTTCGAAGAGCACATTGGTCTGATAGCCGTTCGCGTGGTGCACCACTACCTGATGGGGGGCTGGGGCCTGGAAGACACGCCTGAGCCGGGCCTGGTGCTGGCTGACGAGGTGGCGTAAGGCCACCGCATGTTCCCGGCCGGAGAAAAATGCCATGAATGATTCAATAGAGCTTGATCCTGCCACCCACACCCTGGTGCGCGGTTTTTTCGAGGACTACCGGATCCGGTCCATCGGGATCAGCACTGGTGTCGACATACGAAACGATGAAATCAGCCAGGTAGAGATAAACTTTCTCAGCGATGCGGACAACGACTCGGCGGGTTACGTCGTCTCCTTCAAGTTGCTCGACAAGGCTTCCGATTCCCACCAGTATCTGCGTGGTATCGGCGGCCCGCTTTCAGCTATCCGGCTACAACTGACACAAGAGGGCCGTGGTTTGGGCAATAAGACAATTGCCGGCAAGGTGCGGAATTTCATAGCCGCCATCGAAAATAGGGTGAAAAAAATCCACAAGGAACAGTCCATTCTGGGCATTCAGCCGGTGGGCAGAATTTTTATTCTCAACCACAAGACCCGGTTCAAAGTGGTGGCCGAGGACGGCGAAGGGCAACTCAGTATTGAGCTCCTGGGCAAGGAAGGTGGACGTGCAGCCAAACTGGGGGCGAACGATCTGCTGGATGGGTTATACGTAGGCCTGATAAGCGAAGAATAACTAGCTGTGAATTCCAGCAAAGTCGTATACACCGAACTTTTCAGTTATTGCTGGTTTTTGCCTGATCATTGGAACGGGTGAAACTGCGTCTCAGTTTGGCACAAGCCGGTTCGGAGTAAGGGGGCTTCTTCCAGGACCCTTTGCAACACGATGTTGCAAGAGGAGGTCCCATGGACGGGTTTATACCGTGTCCTGGAAGAAGACCCCTTGCTTCGAACAGGCTCCCCAGTAAGTAGCACCACAATAATGTTAACAACGTTGCTGGAATTCACAGCTAGGGGTCAGTCCTGTAACTGATCCCATACTTCATGGTCCCGCTCTGCCGTCCAGATCCGGGGCAGATCGATACTGTCAAACTCATCCCACAGGCGTTGCACGTCAAAAGGCAGGCAGTGCTCAAAGATAGGCCACTGGCCGAACTTGGGTTGCAGGCGGGCGTGGGTCTTTTCGAAAGCCTCTTTCAGGGCTCCCTTGTTCCGGTGAACCTCACCGACGGTCTCGATCATGGCGGTAAGGAAACCGCGGGTTTGTTCGATGGCGGCATCCACCGCTTCCCGGCCCCGGGCTACTTCCCCGCGGCCACCCACCAGTTGCTCGGCTTGCAGTGCTTTCAAATTATCCAGCGTGGTTGTTGACCAGTCAAAGTGGGAACCATCGCCGGTGTAAAGCGCCGCTTCCGCTTCCACCAAATCACCGGTGAACAGGATCTTGTGCCTGGGCAGCCAGGCGACGATATCGCCCTGGGTATGGCCCCGGCCACAATATTTGAGCACGAGGTCACCGCGATCCCCACCCAGGGGAATTTCCAGCTGATCACTGAAGGTGATCGTAGGATAGGTCAACCCGGGAATATCTTCAGGCTCACGAAACAGGCGTGGCATGCGGCCGAATTCGCTGTCCCAGTCTGCCGCGCCCCGCTCATCAATCAGCGCACGGGTTATGTTGCTGGTAATAATATTATCCGCTTCAAAGGCCGAAGCCCCTAGCACGCGTACCGCGTGATAGTGGGACAGCACCAGGAATTTTACCGGTTTGTCGGTATGCTCGCGCAGTTTTGCCAGCCAGTCCCGGGCTGCCCTGGGGGTAGCGAGAGCCTCAAAGGCCACCAGGAAATCTTCTCCCTCTATGGCGCCAACGTTGGGGTCGCCTTCTGCGGTGAGCGCGTAGACGCCATCCGCCAGAACTTCCAGGGATTCTACTTTCTCACCGAGGTCGGCGGAGGATGCAAAGGGTTTTTTAGCCAAAAGCCTGTCTCACTTGTGTTATTGGTAGATGGGCGCGAACTGTATCACAGTAAAGGTTTCAATCAGCCGCCGCCCAGCATCTGAAAAGTTATTATCCGGTCACCATCGCACAACTGCCGCTCCTTCCAGCGTTTGCTGCAGACGACCCGATGATTGAGCGCCACCACCGTATTGGGCTTCTGGGGTGGCAAATACTCGATTAAAGTGGCAATGGTTGAGTTGTCCGGTAGTTGATAAGCATTGTCGTTAACCATGACTTCCATGCTTCGATCCTTACACTGTATCCAGGAAATTCCAATTAGGATATTCTTTCATAGTCCAGCGAGAAATGCATCACAACACAGGAGGCAGGAATGACGGCAAAAAAAATCACGTTTTGGTCAAGCATGCTGATTGCTCAGCTCGGTGCTTTTATCCTCTTCAAGGACCTCGCCGACATCAGCCAATGGGTAGTGCAGTCCTCACGCGAATTTACAATGTTTGTCTGGTATAACAAATGGATTCTTGCGGCAATTTCCTTCAGCGGATTGATCATTTCAGTGGCCGTTTGGCGCACTGAACGCGCCATCTGTTCCAAGCTCCTGCTGGGTTTTTTAATTGTGTTTTTTGGCATCAATTTTTACTCCGGAATGTTCAATACGCGATTGATGTTCCGATCGCAGCAGCATGCTGCAAACTTTGTTCCCGTTTCGGAAGCGCCGCGGTACCTGCAACTCAGCCTGGATAAAGCACACTTTGGTCCCAAATCCTGGGCGACGGTGGATGATATCGAAGTACTGGTGCTTGAAACAGACCAGGGCGCCTATGCGTATTCGGATTATTATTTACTCCAGCCGCATGTTGTAAAAGGGGGAACCATCCAGGGTGAAGAGGTAATAATGACTTATTGCGGGCTCACCAATCTGGGGATCGCTTACAGTCCGGTTATCGGCGGTCAGGAACTGGACCTGACCGTTATGACCCAGTTGAAAAACAATCTGGTTTTGGTCGACAAGAACAGTGGTCAACCGATCCAGCAGTTAATGGGAATCCAGGAGCGGGATCCCCAACAGCGCAAAATGAAAGAATGGCCGACCGTAAGAATGCCATTTCGGGCATTTCGCCATCTATACCCCAATGGCATGGTCTTTATCAACGAAATACCGGACTTTACTGAAAATCCGGTACTCGCGCTGTGGGACCGGCTGGTGCGAAATGGCATGATGCTCTGGGGCGTTGGCCTGAACTGGCTGGACAATGACCAGCCGGCATTTCCGACGATTGAATTCAAGGACACGAGATTGCCCATGAAGGAACTGGTTTACGCAATCAGCGTGAATGGTGAACATGTGGCCTATTCCATCGGGTTTATCAAGCAACAGGGGAATATCATCAATACCATCATCGGTGGGGCTCCCATCGTGATTAACTATGACTCTCAACTGGATGTTGTGACGGCCTTCTTTAAAAACGATGAGGCGCCGGTTAACAAGATAGACGTATTTGGCAAAATACCGGGTGGCGTACAGTTGGAGCGGGTCAACACGCTTAAAAGCAAACTGTTCTGGTTTGTTTTTGTGGAATTTTATCCTGACACAGATGTAAACCGGGCATAAAAAGCACCAGCTTTAAAACAGGGATTTGATCATGGGCACAGATACACAAAGCATTGAAAGCATCGGCCATGCCCTGGCATTCCCGGTAGAACCCGGCGGGCTGAATCTGGAAGATCTGCTGTCAGAGGACGGCGCACTGAGAATCCGAACCACGGCCCGGGCTTTGGCGGGGATGCAGAAGGAAGCAATTATTCAACATGGGCCTGCCGGCGCCGTATGGCGTGTAGTCTGCGATGAGGGACCGTGGCTGAACGGCACCGACCTGGCGCCGTTTCCGCTGGCATTTTTTGCCGCGGGGCTTGCAGCCTCGTTCATGTCGGAGATTCTCGGCGAAGCCAGCGACCGTGGTGTAGGCATCGATTCCCTGAACCTGGTTCAGGATAATTTTTTTACCATGGAAGGGTCCGCGCTAAGAGGCACCATGGCGGCAGGTGTGCAACCCATGCAGGTGAACATTTCGCTTCAGGGCAATGCTGCAGCGACAGAATTCGAGGAAATTGCGGAAACCGCCCTGCGGGATCGCTGCCCGGCGGTTCACTGTTTGCATGAATCCCTTGCCAGCGGTTTCGCTATCCGGGCTAATGATGAAGAATTGCCGTGGCCAGGTGAGGCAGCCAGCCACCTTGCAGATCTGGCTTTTCCGGCCGGGTTATTCGACCGAATTCGTCCGGCGTCGACAGGTGGCGCAGCGATCATCAGAAAAACCGCCGGTGTTGCAAACGCGAACGCACCTGCGGTGGGTTTGAAAACGGAGCAGAAACGTATCGTCCATGTTCATACCGAGGGCATGATCCGGGACGATGGTCTGAAATCCATCAAGGTCCAGTGCATTCAGCCCCAGGGGAGTTGCTTCCAGATGCTCAGCGATGACTCCAGGGCATCGGGGGGCCAGGAACGGGCGCCAGACGGACTGGCGTACCTTGCCGCAGGTGTCGCTTTCTGTTTCATGACCCAGATTGGGCGCTATGCCCAGATCACCAGGCAGAAACTGAACGGATACCGGATCATTCAGGACACAGCGCACCGCTTATCGCGCAAGGACAAGCCGGTTCCACTCGCCGTTGAGACGCTTCTGTGCGTGGATACAGATGAGCCCCCGGAGAAATCCATCAAGCTGGTGCAGATGGGGGAACAGACCTGCTACGTTCACGCGGCCTTCCGGTCAGCTGTTGAAACCGAAGTGAGCTTTCGCACTTCATGAATCGAATGTTTCCCAAACCTGCGGGAAAACCTGTTCGCGGAAGCCGGGAGCTGACAGTGGCACCATGCGCGTAGAAACGCACCAACTGTTCGAGCAGTTCCAGCAGGCACTGGCCAGCGCGCCAGAGGCATCGTTGGTTGCGTCGCTGACCCAGCCGCCGCAACTGGATGTCTTTCTGCCGCTACTGGACCCAACCATGAGCCTGGACTGGTCCGGGCAATCCTTCCAGGGCATGCCCGATCTGCGGGAAAAGGTGCTCTTACGGACCGGCAGCCACACAAGCTGCAGCATCGATAACGTGCTGATCACCGCTGGTACCGCCGAGGCCAATTTCCTGGCACTGAACCAACTGGTGCTGCCGGGGGAAGAGATCATCGTCGACACGCCCGGCTGGCCGCAACCGCTGGTGCTTGCCGAGGCGATCGGTGCGACCCTGAAAACACTGCCGCGGCATGAGGAGTTGGGCTGGGCTTTCGACCTCGACGAACTGGCTCAATTGATCAGCCCAAAAACCAGGCTGATCTTTATTTGCAATCCCAACAATCCCACCGGGCATTTACTTA
Source organism: Oceanospirillum sp. (assembly GCA_048636595.1). GTDB lineage: Bacteria > Pseudomonadota > Gammaproteobacteria > Xanthomonadales > SZUA-36 > JAJRRA01. Next base: position 15,466 of record JAIVWI010000037.1, read on the forward strand.
GCGGTGAAAAGCTGGCGCGGGTGATCGAACTGGCCGACAGCGTCGGCGCCTACCTGCTGTGTGATCAGGTATACCAGGGTCTGGAGTGGGGCAGTGATAAAACGCCCTCGGTGGCGGCGCTGTATGAACGGGGTATCAGTACAGGTAGCGTATCCAAAGTATTGGGCCTGCAGGGGATTCGAACCGGTTGGCTCATCTGCCGTGATCCCCGGGTGATCAGCGACGCAGTGGTGCTGCGCGAGGACAGCAGTGAGATCATGAATGTCATGGGCGAGGCCATTGCCAACATTGCCCTCGGCGATGACTACTACCACGGCGCAATTGCAAACGCCCGCGAGACAGGCCGCCGCAACCTTGACTTGCTTGACGACTTCGTACAAGGCTCCGATTGCCTCCACTGGCAACGCCCGGCAGCGGGCCTGATCGGCTTTGCCCGGCTCGAGTTGCCACTCACGGCCGAGGATTTCTCTGCTCGCCTGTTGGCTGCGCCATATCGCACTTTCGTAATGCCTGGCTCGGCCTACGACCATCCACAGCACCTGCGTCTCGGTGCTGGCGGAGCCACCACTGCCCTCGAACAGGGCCTCACCAGGCTGCAACAATTTCTCAACTCGCTGGATTGAATACGCCACCATGAAAATCCCCGTAGACCTGCGCTCCGACACGTTCACCCTCCCCGACGACAGCATGCGCCAAACCATTTACAACGCTGAGGTGGGTAACTCCGCCGAAGGTGAAGACCCCTCGGTAACCCAGTTGGAGCAAACTATCGCTGACTATTTTGGTGTGGAGGCGGGGGTGTTCCTGCCCTCCGCAACCATGGCCGGGCAGATTGCATTCAAGGTGCACACCCGGCCCGGCGATGTAATCCTCATCGAGGAGTATGGGCACGGCTACTATTTCGAGAGCGGATCCATGGGCCTGATCAGTGGCGTGCTACCTCGCCTGCTTAAAGGTGAGCGCGGCATTCTCGACCCGGATCAGGTGCGAAAAGCCATCGATCACAAGGAACTGGCTCGCGGCCGCGCCGTGCTGGCGGTGCTGGAGAACACTACCAACTTCGGCGGTGGTGCGGTGTACCCGCAAACGCTTTTGCAAGACATGTATAACCTGAGCCAGGCGGAACAACTGCCACTGCACGTGGACGGAGCGCGTATCTGGAATGCCATCGTCGCCAGCGGTGCCGAGCCGAAAAGCCTGGCCCCGCCCGGCGGCTCACTGTCGGTGTGTTTTTCCAAGGGCCTGGGTGCGCCGATGGGCGCCCTGTTGCTGGGCGGGCAGGCCTTTATCAACGAGGCTCGACAGGTCCAGGCCATGCTCGGCGGTTGCATGCGCCAGGTAGGTTTCATGGCTGCCGCCGCCCTCCATGGCTTCGAGCACAATCTGGAGCGGCTGGCGGAAGACCACGCCAACGCACAACATATTGCCAGCACCATCGCCGCCAATCCGGAGCTCGAGATCGAACCAACCCATGTGGAAACCAACATTATTTACTTCGAAGTTAAAGCCGGCGAGCAACGGGCAGCGCGACTGGTGTCCGAACTGGAACGGGAAAATGTGCTGGTCTGGGCTCTGGGTCCGCTGATCCGGCTGGTCACCAACCTCAACGTCAACCACGTCGGCTGCGACTTTGCCGCTCACAAGATCAACCAACTACTACTTAGCTAAGCGAGGCGTCCGACATGCTGCAACTGAATGAAGGCCGGGAAATCTGGCGAGTGAACGCCTTTACCAGGCATCCCTTTGCCGGCAACCCGGCGGGTGTGGTGCCCGAGGGCGAGGGCCTGTCGGATGCACAGATGCAGTCGATTGCCTCGGAACTGAACGACGTTTCCGAGACGGTGTTCATACTGCCGGCGAATACGGGTGATGCTGATTTGCGCCTGCGCTTTTTCACATCTACCACCGAGGTCGACCTGTGCGGCCACGCCACCATTGCCGCCCTGTTTACCCTGGCCTGGACCGACCGCATCACCGGCATGGACGAATCCCGAAACATACGCGCTGAAACACCGGTGGGAGTGTTGGAACTGGGCCTTGAATTCGCCGGCGGACAGCTGATTTGGGCGACCATGGAGCAACTGGCGCCAAAGCTGGCTCCGGCGCCCGGGGCGGAACGGGCCGCCGAGGTGCTGGGGCTGGTACCGGAACAACTGGCGGCAGGCCTGGAGATCGGATGTTGCAGCACCGGCATCTGGGTGTGTTATGTGCCACTGGCGGACCTGACGGCGCTGGGCGCGGTGCGCATCCAGCCTGACCTGATCCAGGCGTTGTGGCCCGACAACGATGAACTCTGTGGCGTATATGCTTTTGCTTTTCGCGATGACCAGACCACACAGGGCCGTTTCTTCTCCCCGCCGCAATACGGCATATTCGAAGACCCGGTGACTGGTACCGCCTCCGGCGGACTGGGGGCTTACCTGATGGACCGTGGACGCATTGACCCGGGCGCGGAACTAATCGCACACCAGGGGGTGGAGATGGGTCGCGCCGGACGGGTTCGCGTGCGGCGCAATCAAAATGGTCGCATGGCCATCAGCGGGCAGGCCGCACCGATATTCCGGGGCTGCTTATTAGCCTGAAGAAGCTCTGATTTATCAACGCGTAAGAAAATAGAAAACCATAAGAATTATGGCTGCAGCGACCGCTGCCGCAATCATTTTCTGCCGGCCGCTAAGGCTATATTTTTCAGTTATTGCCGGCGCAGCCGCCGCGGCATCCGGTGGGCCTTCGATTTGCGTGCGCAATACCTGCACGAATTCGTCGCCCATGGAATCGGCCTTTTTCTCCATCATACCGGCCCCGAATTTGCCGAGCCGTCCCACGATTGACAATTCCGATGTGTAGTCGACCCGTGTACGGAACTCATCGATTGGCGACAAGCTGAGTGTACTCTCAGCCTTCAAGCGGCTGGCGCGGTAGGTTCATCCGATTCGATAAAGATGCTCTCTATCCTGGGCGGCATTTCGGGAAGAGCCCTTTCGGTTATTAAAACAAATCTTCCAAATCGCAATCCAGCGCATCAGCAATACGTCGTGCATTATTAACTCTGGGCACACTACCTTTTTCAATCGCTGAAATAGTGGCCTGTCGTACTCCAGCAGCTTCTGCCAGTTCTGTTTGTGAAAGACCGCGATAGATGCGCCATTCTCGTAGTGGGCAATCTGTCTCGAGCAGACGGCCCACAAAGTCGCCATCAAGCAGTTCTGCTCCTGCATCGATTTCGGCTATAGCCTCGCTGAAGTCGCGCTCGTCCTCTTCGTTTTCGAGGCGGCTTATAAGGGCATCGTATTCTTCGCGGGGCACGATAACCATGTCCCCTGTTGCTTTAAAAGTTTGTAATTCGGTCATTTGTATGCATCTCCGCGTGGTTTAATCCTTAAAACTTTTATACCGTTTTCCGTTACTAGATAAATGGCTCGGTATCCGCCTCTGCGCAGCCTGTAGCCGTCCTCGCCGTGTAGCGTAGTGATGCTTTTTCCGCGAGTCTTGCCGTTGGCTATATCAGTCAAGGCCTTGTGCATCTTTTTGGCTTGTGGCCGTGGCATCTTTGCCAATCCCTTCTGCGCTTGCTTGGTGTATTGCGTTGTTTTCACGGTTTAATTATAGGTTAACCGTATAGATACGTCAAAAATAAAGTGTTATTTTACGGAAAGAGAAACGGTAAAGGGCTTTTATTCTTCTTATGCCCCCCACTAGTTTTCCTTTTTGTCAGTAAAATCGAAACGTGTTAAAATACACCAATAGTATGATTATCAACGCAATCCATGGAGGATTCGATGACAACAGTCCGAAAAACAATCACCTTGACCGACAAGCAAGATGAGTGGATCAAATCACAGATAGCAAATGGTGATTACACTAATGACAGCGAGTATTTCCGGGACCTCATACGTCGGGATCAGGACAAGTTTCGAATTTTGAAAGCTGCGGTTGAAAAAGGACTGGCGAGCGGTGTAAGTAACCGGACTTTGGATGAAATATGGGCTGAGGCCGAAAGGCATTACCAAGCCATCAATGAATAGCTATCGGCTATCTCGGCTGGCAGCAGCTGACCTCCAAGAGATTGCTGAGTACACAATTGAACGGTTTGGCATTATGCAGGCCCGCCGGTATCGAGACAGCCTGAAAACCTGTTTCGTCCAACTCGCTAGTAATCCAGCACTCGGGAGAAGAGTTGAACAATTGATGCACGGTCTGCAACGATTTGAACATCAATCACATGTGGTCTTTTACATAAGTGAACCGGAAAACATACTTATCGTACGCGTGTTGCATTCAAGCATGGATGTGCCAAGACACTTTTAAAGAATGGCTGCCTGAAGGGCGCGATGAATAAATGGGACGGACAGGTTGCAACCGAAGTCAGCTTTCAACGTGAAAGAAAGTAGATAAGCAATAAAGCGATGACTGCAGCGACCGCTGCCGCAATCATTTTCTGCCGGCCGCTAAAGCCGCGTTTTTCAC
>JAIVWI010000038.1:0-16237 GCA_048636595.1 Oceanospirillum sp.
GGGGGTTTGTAGAACGGCCGGAAAATATCGCCCTGCCAACCACGGCGCGCCTGCGCCATCCGGTCGTGATCGAGCGTGAGCGCTTGATGGAGGAGTATTTCAGTAAATCCGACAAGACCCAGTGGATAAAGGGCGGCACCAGCGTTGGCATTATTACCGCCGGGATGTCGTACAGCTATGTAAGGGAAGTACTGCCGGGCGTCAGCATCCTGAAACTGCCGGCGACCTTCCCGTTACCCAGGGAAATCGTGCGCGAATTCTGTGAGTCGATGGATCGTGTGATCATCGTGGAGGAACTGGAGCCGGTGCTGGAAACCGAAATCAGCGCCATGGGCTTCAAGGTCGAAGGCAAAGTATTCTTTCCGCGGGCAGGGGAGTTGTCACCCGAGGTGGTTCACGAAGGATTTGCGCAGGCGGGCCTGCTCAAGTCGCGTAAAAAGGTAAACCTGATCGAGATCAATGAACTGGTGCGCCCGCCCGTGCTGTGTTCGGGTTGCCCGCACACGGGCGGTTACATGGCTCTGCGTGCACTCAATGCCCGGGTGGCGGGTGATATTGGTTGTTACACACTTGCAGCGATGCAGCCCTTACAGGCCATGGATACCTGTGTCTCTATGGGCTCGAGTATCGGCACAGCCGTGGGTCTCGCCATGGCCGGAAACGAGACCAGGCCCATTGTGGCCACCATTGGCGATTCCACCTTTCTGCACGGCGGCATCACCGGCCTGATCGATGCCGTTTACAACAAAGCGAACATCACGGTCCTGCTGCTCAATAACAGCACCACCGCGATGACGGGAGGCCAGGATCATCCCGGTACCGGAAAAACCCTGCGTGGTGATGAAACCCACCAGGTGAATTATGCGGAGGTGTGCAAGGCAGTCGGTGTGAAGTCACTCAAGGAAGTTGATTCTTATGACCTCGGCTTGTTGTACCAGGCCATTAGGGAAGCCACCGAGTACAAGGGTGTCTCGGTTGTTATCGCCAACCGGCCTTGTGTGCTGGACCCGGTCAAGATCAAGGGCCCGGCATTCCAGATTCGTGCCGAAGGGTGCACCGCCTGCCAGTCCTGTATGAACCTGGGTTGTCCGGCGCTTTCCTGGAGTGATGAAATGCTGGACGGCCATTACAAGATCAAGATCGATGAATCATCGTGTATCGGCTGTACGCTGTGTGTTCAGATCTGCCCCAGCGATTGCATCCGGCCAGCCATGGAACTGGCTTCAGCATGAGCAGCACATCAGAATTGATCCCGGACGTGACCCTGGAACAATCGGTCGCAGTGGCGGAACCCACCAATGTCCTGATCGTCGGTGTTGGCGGCCAGGGTGTGATCATGGTGTCCAAGATACTCGCCAGGCTGAGCCAGCTACAGGGGTTGCAGGTCAAGCAGAGCGAAGTGCACGGCATGGCCAAGCGTGGCGGCTCCGTGTTCAGTCACATCCGTTTTGGTGAAGAAGTGTGGTCACCGACCATTCCGATGGGCGAAGCTGATGTCGTCCTCGGCCTGGAATGGGCCGAGGGACTGCGCTGGTTGCGTTACCTGAAACCGGGCGTCGGCACCTTTATTTCGGATACAAAGCGAATTGTTCCACCCTTTTCCTGCCGCGACCGGAGCCATGACGCCCGGCACGGTTATGCGCACCACACAGTTGCAGAAATTGTCGCCCAGGTGCCCAGCGCCTATGCGCCGGATGCGACCGGAATGGCCATTGAATTGGGTAATGAACGGGTTGCCAATACGATTCTGCTCGGTGTTTTGTCCACCGTCATGGACTTTCCGGTCGAGACCTGGCGTGAAGTGCTAGCTGAATTCGTACCGCCCAAAACGCTGGATACCAACCTGGAGGCATTCGAAGCGGGTCGTGCGTGGACAACACAGCCACATGTACCCGTACTGGATGAGCCTGTAGTCCAGGCGCCATCCGGCCCCTCATTACGCCGCGAGGTCAAGCTGGAAATCACCGAGGCCTGGTGTAAAAGTTGTGATATCTGCGTGAAGATGTGCCCGGAGCGCTGTCTCGCGCTGGATGAACGACAGATCGTTGAACTGGTGAACCCGGAAGCCTGTACCGGCTGCCGGGTTTGCGAGTGGTTGTGCCCGGATTTTGCGATCGCTGTTCACGTCTCAACCGTTCCCACAGAATCCGTTAACGCAGAAACCGTCGGGGAGGTAAGAGCCTGATGTCACAAATGCCACAACGACAGAGCCTGCAAGGCAACCAGGCCTGTGCGCTCGGTGCAATTGCCGCCGGTTGCCGATTGTTTGCCGGTTATCCCATTACCCCTTCGTCTGAAGTTGCCGAACGCATGGCAAAAGAGTTGCCGCGCGTCGAGGGCGTATTTATTCAGATGGAAGATGAGATCGCATCGATGGCGGCGGTACTTGGCTCCTCGATGGGCGGCGTGAAATCAATGACGGCGACCAGTGGCCCCGGGTTCTCACTCAAACAGGAGAATATCGGCTATGCGGCCCTGGCTGAAGTACCTTGCGTCATCATTAACGTAATGCGTGGCGGTCCCAGCACCGGCATGCCGACGCGCCCGGCCCAGGGTGATGTCATGCAGTCACGCTGGGGGACGCATGGCGATCATCCGATCATCGTGGTCACGCCGTCGTCTGTACAGGAAATCTACCAACAAACGATCAGGGCTTTCAATTTATCTGAAACCTACCGCGTGCCCGTGATCGTGCTGTACGACGAAGCCATCGGGCACCTTGTCGATACCGTTGACTTGCCGGCCCAGGAAGAGATTGAAATCAAAAACAGGAAATGGGCCACCGGCCCGGCCGAAGGCTACTTGCCTTATGAGCCGGATGAAGACGGAATCCCGCCGATGCCACTGCCGGGTGACGGTTACCGCACACACACAACAGGCCTGACGCACCTGGAAACCGGCTTTCCTACACAGGTTCCCTCCGACGTAGCCCGTGTTATCGGCCGCCTGCTGGACAAAATCGAACGGCACCGCGATGCGATTGAGCAATACGAACTGTCACACTGCGATGATGCAGAAATTCTGGTAGTGGCCTTTGGCATCACCGCACGCGCCAGTGAGCGTGCGGTCAATATCGCACGGGAGAGTGGAATCAAGGTGGGCCTGATGCGGCCGGTAACCTTGTGGCCGTTCCCCGAGAGAAAATTGAAGGAACTGGCAGGGCAGGTGAGTCACGTGCTGGTGCCGGAAATGAATGCGGGGCAACTGATACTGGAAATTGAGCGGCTGTGCCCGGACGCAGTGACCGTGAGCGGGATAAACCGCTTTGACGGCGAGCCCATTAATCCGGGAGAAATTCTGGATAGGATCAAGGAAATCAGCCAATGACTGAACTTGCATTGAACCTGAAAGACGGGATAAAAACCGGGGATAAAGCCGGGGCGCAATCGGACGATAAATTCGAAATACGCGATTATCTGCGGCTGGATTTGTTTCCCCATTTCCTTTGCCCGGGTTGTGGTCATGGCATCGCGTTGCGGGCTTTGTTATGGGCTGTTCACGACCTGGATATTGAGAAAGATCAACTGGCGGTGGTCAGCGGTATCGGTTGCTCGGGCCGCTTGAGCGCCTATATTGATGCGAACACTTTTCACACCACTCACGGGCGGCCAATCGCGTTCGCCACCGGTCTCAAGCTGGCGCGGCCGGACCTTGAGGTTATCGTCATTACCGGAGACGGTGATTGCCTGGCTATCGGCGGCAATCACCTGATTCATGCCGCCCGCCGCAACCTGAATATCACCTGTGTGATGATGAATAACGAGGTTTACGGCATGACCGGCGGCCAGGTTTCACCCACCACCAGTCTCAACCGGTATACGACCACGACCCCGTTGGGCAACCAGGAGCCGGGCTTTGACGCCTGCGCACTCGCCAAGGGCGCCGGGGCCACTTTTGTGGGGCGCGAAGTCACCTTGCAGACCACAGCACTGAAAAACCTGATTCAGGAGGGCATCAGCCATGACGGCTTTTCCTTTATCGAAGTGATTTCCGACTGCACCGAAATCTACGGACGCAAGAATGAACTCGGTTCCTCGCCGGAAATGGTTTTGAGCCAGAAACGCAGCATTCTACCGAAGTTCGACGGCACCACGGTCGACAAGCCCTTCCGTGCAGGTAACTGGGAAACAGGCGTGCTGGCACGCACAGAGCGGCCCGAGTACTACCAGGCTTATCGTGACCATTGCCACAAGGTGCTTGGGGACCGCCCCGGTAAATAATCTATGAGTAAGAAACAATGACCAAAGAATTAACCAATGGCGCCAGGGGATTCGAGATCCGCTTGAGCGGCACGGGCGGCCAGGGGCTGGGCCTGGGTGGAAAAATGCTGGCTGCAGCCTTGAGCAGCGATGGTTTGCACGTTGCGCAATCACAAAGCTATGAACCTACTTCACGCGGCGGCATGAGCCGCTCCGACCTGGTCGTCACACCAGGAATCGCCGACTACCCTCTGGCGACCGCACTGGATTACTTGCTGATCCTGGATCAGCGCGCCACATCCATTTCGGATGGCATGATCAAAAACAAGGCTGTCGTGCTGATCGATGAAGAACTGGTTCCTGATCCGCCATCCGGGGATTTCAAGGTTCTTGCATTACCCCTGACCAGGACGGCGATTTCACTGGGCAACCTGCGCGTCACCAACGTCGTGAGCCTGGGTGCGCTCATTGCCCTCACGGATATTTGCAGCTTGTCGACGCTTGAAAAGGCTATCGAGAGAATAACGCCCAAGAAGTACGCGCAAATGAACCTCGATGCAGTGCGTGCCGGATTTGAATTAGCCCGCCCATCCTGAAACGGCGACCTATTGCTCACTCCGGATCAAGCAGTTTCATATCAGCCAGGGTAGTTTCACCACGAGACATGGGATAACCCAGCCCCACCCAGCCATATGCGCCTTCCCACAATACCGCTGTATTTTTGAAACCCAGATCGCTTAGCTGCTTGTTCACGTACTCAGCTGCAGCACGGGGGCACTCACAGTAGCTTACGATCCAGGTGCCGTCTCTTGGCAGGTCATCGGCAACCCTGGTAACGTCGTCGTAATAATAAGGCAGCGGCACTGACCCCTCGATATGTGCCATTTGCCACATCGACATCGATCGGGTATCGAGAAGAACCAATCGTCGCTTGTCCTCGAGGGCTTCATTCAGATCCCTGGACATGACATAGAGTTCGTCCTTGAGTTCAAACTCAGGTGGCTCTCCGTTTGGATTCAGCACGTACTCATCAGCGGTCGGCGGCGTGCGAATTACAGGCTTGTGAACCTCCCATCCGGTTGCCCGGCTACGAATGAAGGCCGTCACAGCATCGATTTCGCCGGAGTTCAGTTTTTCTCTGAAAGCGGCCATCTTCGTGCCCTGCCTGCCGTTCACGATTGCATGCCGGATAAAGTGATCGGTCGTCACTGACAGCATCGCCGGGTTTCCCAGTGCTGTGCCTGTGACGCCCTCACCAGTAGCACCGTGGCATTCGCTGCACTGGTCGGCGTAAATCCGTTTGCCTGCTTCAATGTCGCCCGTAATGGTGTCAAGCGGGAGTACAATCTGCTCCACACCGGCTTGATCCTGTAACCATAAAGTCAGGTGAAATAACTGCTCCTTGTTGAGCGGCCCGCCAATTTCCTCAAAGAATCCCGCCATGGGCGTTCCCGGGCGCCCGTAACCCATTGCGAGAAATCGCTCCTGCACTCCGGCCTCGAGCAGAGACCTGGACCGCAGCGACGGTGCGTGATCATTGACATGCCCTTGCCTGTCCTCGCCATGGCACAGGGCACAGTACTGCTGGTAGTCAGCCGCTGCCGCAGCAGCCTGCTCGCTGGTCAGCGTCAGCAAGCCCTGAGCAATAGCGTTCTGTACCAAAGCCAATTGCAGACCCAGGAAAATCAAAAAAAGACTTGTTGCCGCTTTCATGCTATCCCCACATCAGGTGTTTACCTGTTACTGGCAGTGGCGCCCATCGCTTTATCAAGCATGTCGATAAGTTCGTCACGACTGAAAGAATGCTCTTGCTCCTGGTTGAGTTGCACCACCTTCTGAATGGCTCTGCCAATGGTCCAGCCTGCTTCTTCACGATTCGGCACCACCATGTAACGGAGTTTGGGGTTCTCGTCGAACAATGCGTGCATAGCTGCGTCCGCGACTTCGTCAGGATCCTTGTACTGGCTCCTGTCGGCCGAACCTTCCATTCTGCGCTTGTATTCCTCGGCGTATGGTGATTTCTCTTTCGCCTCGTCCATCGCGCCCATTCGCGCGCGGCCGCTCTTGCTGATTTCCGAACGATAGTTGCCCGGTTCGATGACACTTACCTGCACGTCAAATCGCTCCATTTCCGGAGCCAGCGCATCGGTGTACGCCTCAATTGAGTGTTTGGTCATGCTGTAGGGGCCATAGAACGGTCCGGACAAAGTACCGGCGATAGAGCCAATTGTGACTATTCGGCCTTTTCCTTCGATGATCAAGGGTGCGAAGGCCTGGGTCACGCGGAAAACGCCGAATACATTGACATCGAACATCCACTGGACATCCTTTTCGTCGATTTCGATCAACGGGCCGCCACCACCCACGCCGGCGTTATTGACCAGTCCATAAAGGCCACGGCCGCCATCGCGAACGGTTTTCACCGCCGCATCGATCTCTTCCTGGATCGTGACGTCGAGCCGGATCGACTGCACATTCTCAATTTCATTCAGGGCATCAAGATCTTTTTGCTTACGTGCGCCGGCGTATACGAAGTAGCCGTTAGCCGCGAGAACTTCAGTAATTTTGCGGCCGATACCGGTACTTGCCCCGGTAACCAGCACAGCCTTCTGGTTACTGGCGTCACCTGAATCTGGTTCAGCAAGACTAACGGTGCTGGTGGCCAGCAATACGATCGTGAGACTGAGTAAACGGAAAATGGCTTGCATTGGAATCTCCCTGGCGTTGTCGTATTAAATCATTTTCTATCATGCATCATTTCTTAGTGGTCGTCGCCTTCAATGCGATGTAAAACATAAGCGCCTTTATTGCCCGGCGTTGAACGATAGTCAGGTAACGCAACTGTCTTCATTTTTTCCAGGTATTCATCTGAATTTTCCAGTGACGTAGTGCCGTGCCAGATTCGTGTAATCATTTTTTCATTCTCTCGATTGACTCATTTAAAGACAGGGTTTTGTTCAGGCCTTTACAGCGTCCCGGACAGCCTCGAGTGATGGCTCGATTAGTTGCGGCTCGCCGGCGACGGACCGGGCGTTGGTGATGTCTTTGAGGCCACTGCCGGTAACGATGCACACAATTAGCTCATCTGCGGCGATTCGTTCCTCCCGGACCATTCGTTTTACGGCGGCCCATGGCGTTGCGGCGGCCGGTTCGGGGAAGACGCCGGCAGTACTGGCCATCTCGGGGATGGCTGCCAGGATTTCCTGGTCCGGAACGGTCACCGCTTCACCGCCGGACTGGATGACAGCTTTCACGGCGGCCAGGCCGTCACGCGGCTGGTCGACGGAAATCGAGTCGGCGATGGTGGATGCCTCCACTTCCTGAACTTCCACGGTGGACCAGTCCACAGCTGGATTGTTGTTGCTGCGAATCCGGCGAATGGTTTTGCTGATTGCATCGCTGCCCTCTGACTGGGCGCAGTCAATTTTTGGCATTTGATCGATCAGGCCCACCGCCTTCAGATCACACCAGCCTTTCCAGACAGCACTGAGTATATTGCCATCCCCGGTGGGCACCACCACCCGGTCTGGCGCCCGCCCGCCCAGGTCCTGCCAGATCTCGTAGGCGCAGGTTTTCTTGCCTTCGCGGGTGAAGGCGTTGTAGCCGGTACTGCGGTTGAACCAGCCAAATTCATCGGAGGCGGCCAGGCAGAGGTCATAGGCATCGTCGTAGTTGCCCTGTACCGCGAGTACGCGGGCGCCGAATGCGAGCATCTGGGTGAGTTTTGCCGTGGGCGCGCTGGCCGGCACGAAGACCACGGCGCTCAGACCGGTGGCGGCAGCCAGGCAGGCCAGCGAAGAGCCGGCATTGCCGGTGCTGGCGACAGAGATCACGCCAGCGCCGATATCCAGGGCGCGTGCAACTGCCACCGCGCTGGCCCGGTCCTTGAGCGAAGCGCTGGGGTTCAGCGTTTCGTCCTTGAGATACAGCTTGCGCAACCCGGCCAATTCGCCCAGGCGGGGCGCAGGATACAGCGGCGTGCCGCCTACCCGGAGGGGAAAGGGCGATCGGGGCTGTTGCAGCGGCAATAGTGCTGAAAAGCGGAACAGGTCCTGGCAGCCACCAGGGAATTTTCCGTCTATTTCCTTTGCCGCTGCGGCATAGTCATAGGTGATGTCGAGGTTGCCGCCGCAGGCGGGGCACAGGAAACCGTCAAAGTCCGCCGCTTGTGTCGCGGAGCAGGCCATACACCGGTATCCGTTCATGTTCATGTCATGCGTCCCCGACTCCCATAAAATTCCTGGCCTACATGGTCAAAGCCATCAGGGCCTTGGCTGTGTGCATCCGGTTTTCGGCCTCGGGATAGACACGCGACTGCGGTCCGTCGATCACCGCATCAGTCACTTCGCTGCCGCGGTCCGCCGGCAGGCAGTGCATGTAAATCGACTGTTGTTTAGCACGCGCCATCATTGCTTCGTCGCAGATCCAGTGCCGGTACTGCCCGGCAACCTTCATCGCCTCCTCTGGATTGCCGAACAGGGCTTCCGGGCCCCAACTCTTGGGATACACGATGTCAGCGTCGGCAAAGGCCTCTTCCATGCTGTCCACCACCTCGAAGGCGCCGCCGGAGTTTGCGGCGTTCTCACGCGCCAGGCGCATGGGTTCTTCCATCAGGGTGTATTCCGGTGGATGGGCCAGCGTCACATTCATGCCGTAACGGGTCATCAGCATGATTAACCCCTGTGGCACGGACATTGGCTTGACGTAGCTCGGAGCGTAGGCCCAGGAGACGGCGATTTTCAGGTCGCGCAGGTCCTTGCCGAACTCCTCGCGAATGGTCATCAGGTCGGCCAGTGTCTGGCAGGGGTGGTCTACGTCGCACTGCATATTGATGACCGGAACTTTGGCCCATTCGGCTACGTCCCGCATGTAGGTTTGCCCTTCGCCGGGTACCGTGTCGTGGCGGATGGCGATGCCGTGACCGTAGCCGGAGAGAATGATGCCCATGTCTTTGGGGCTTTCGCCATGCGCGATCTGCGAAGTCTCGGAATCGATGAAGTGTCCATGGCCGCCGAGCTGTGTAATTCCGGCTTCGAAGGAATTGCGGGTGCGGGTGGATTTGTCGAAAAAGATCAGGAAAATCGTCTTGTGCGGCAGGTGCAGTGTCTGCACGCCGCCTTTGAATTCCTTTTTAAGCTGCTCCGCGGTATCCAGCGCGAGTTCAATCTCCTCGTTGGACCAGTCCTGGGTCATCAGCCAGTCGCGGCCCTTCATGCGGTTGGCTATCGCCTGTGCTTCCTGAATCATTTTTTTCTCCTTGTTACTGGCCTTTATTCCTGTGCGAAGGTCTCTACGAGGGCTGCATAGAAGGCAGCGCAGCGTACCAGGTGTTCAATTTCGACCTGCTCATTCGGGGCGTGGGCAAAGTGTTCGTGACCGGGGCCGAAGCCGATGGATGGGATGCCGTGCATGCCGGAGGTGGCGACACCGTTGGTACTGAAGGTCCAGAATCCTGTTTCGGGTTCACCCCCGAATGCCGCCCGGTAGGCGGACTGCGCGGCCTCCATCGCGGGGTCGTCTTCAGCAACCTCCCAGGTCGGGTAGTACTTGCGGGTGGGGTAGGTCAGCCCGGTGTGGCTGGGTACTGCATAGTCCAGTACGGTCACCGTGGCTTCAGCGGCCTGAACTGCCGGCAGGGCGAGAATTTCCGCTACTGATGTCTCCTCGGTTTCGCCCACGGTGAGACGGCGATCGAGGTGAATTGTGCAGCCGTCAGCCACTGCGCACAGGCTGGGTGAGGTGGAACGGATTTCGCTGATGGTCACCGTGCCCTTGCCCAGCGGTTCATGCGGTTCAAGCCGTTGATTGAGTTGCTCGATGTCGGCGATGATCCCCGCCATTTTATAGACCGCGTTGACACCGCGCTCCGGCGCCGATCCGTGGCAGGAGATACCGGAGGTATGGACTTCCATCTCCATCCTTCCGCGGTGCCCGCGGTAAATGCGCAGGCTGGTCGGTTCGGTGATCACGACCAGGTCGGGCCGCAAACCGTCTTCGTTGACGATGTACTGCCAGCACAGGCCGTCGCAGTCTTCTTCCTGTACGGTTGCGGTCACGTACAGCGTGACATTATCCGGGATGCCGGATTTCATTAGCAGCGCGCCCGCGTAAACGCTCGAGGCGACTCCGCCTTTCATGTCGCTGGCGCCGCGGCCGTAGAGAATTCCGTCCTCGATGTCCCCTGAGAAGGGATCACGGTCCCATAGCGATAGTTCGCCGACATCAACCGTGTCCACATGACCATCCAGCGCGATTACACGTGGCCCCGAGCCGATCCGCCCCAGCAGGTTGCCCATCGGGTCCACGGTGACTTCGTCGAAACCGAGTTTCAGCATTTCCTGGCGGATTCGCTCGATCACGGCGCCTTCTTCGGAACTCAGTGACGGGGTGCGGATGATGTCCTGCATGAATTTCGCCAGGTCTGATTCGATTTCCTTCGCGGCGGTGTAATAGCTACTGCTGATCTGCATGTTGTTGTTTTCCTGAATGTTGGATTCCCGATTCACAGTTCACCCCCCAGGGTGACTGCGGGAATCGGCTCACGGTCGCCCCATCCCAGTTCGATTTCCGGTGTCCCGCTGCGCATAGCCCGCAGCAGTTCGTCCTGATCAACCGGCAGGCTGCGTACGCGCACACCGGTAGCGCGGTAAATTGCATTGGTGATGGCGGCGCTGGTGGGAATGCTTGGCAATTCCCCGACGCCCTTGGCCCCCCAGGGTCCGGTGGAGGTTTCGTGTTCCACGATATGCGAGATGATTTTCGGCGTGTGCTTGATGCCGGGCATCTTGTATCGCGCCATCACGCTGGTCCAGGGCTCACCCTGTTCCTGGATGTAGTGTTCGGTGAGTGCGTAGCCGATGCACATCACGATGCCGCCTTCGACCTGGCCTTCCAGCGTCAACGGGTTGATGGCGCGGCCGACATCGTGGGCGGCGATTACCTTGTTGACCTGGACTTTGCCGGTGCGCGTGTCGATCTCGCACAGCACGGCCTGGGCACAGAAGCCGAAGGCGAAGTGCATGTCGCCGCCGGTGCCCAGTGGCTGGGTTTTTGGCGCCCAGTATTCGTACTCTGCCACGGTCGGTATGCCGGATTTTGCAGCTTGCTTGATCGCATTATTCAGGTTCACGACTTTATTGTTGCTGCTGAATTGACCTGCGGTGAAGCTTACCTCTCCGGGTGCGCAATTCAGTAGCCTGGCTGCCGCTGGCGCAAGTTGTTCTATCAAAGTTCGGGTCGCATGCCGGGCGGCGTTACCGCTGACAAAAGTCTGGCGGCTGGCCGTGGTCGGCCCGCCATCGGGGCAATGGTCGGTGTCGCCGAGCAACACATTAACGCGACTGGCGGGAATTCCCAGTTCCTCCGCCACGCAGGCAGCGAGCACGGCTGGCAGGCCCTGGCCCATCTCTGCCGAGGAAGTCCGTACTTCAGCGCGAACACCATTGCTGGCATTACTGCCAGAACCATTATCGGAACCATCATCGGTATGGGTCCAAACCTGGACCTGGGCTGCAGCCTTGTCCGGCGCACCGCCACCGAGACCGGTGTTTTTGTAGCCAATCGCCAGACCCCAGGCAAAACGCCGGTGGCCTTCCTCCCAGGTCCAGCGGAAATCGCCGTCACGCATGTCGTGATCGACCCGGTCGATGCACTCGTTCAGCCCGACGCTTTCCCGCATTAACTGGCCGGTAGCGGTCACTGAGCCTACTTCCAGTGCGTTCATGCGGCGGAATTCCACCGCATCAAAGCCCAGTTCATCGGCGAGAATATCCATGTTGCTTTCCACCGCGAAACAGCTTTGGGAGACCCCGAAGCCGCGGAAGGCGCCACAGGGCGCGTTGTTGGTGTAAGCGGCGAAGCAGTCTACCTTCACGTGTGGTACATCATAGGGGCCGGATGCATGAGTGGTTGCGCGGGTGAGTACTTTCTCACTGAGACTGGCATAAGCACCGCCATCGCCGTACAGCGTGGCCTCGACCGCGGTGAGCTTGCCATCCCGGGTGGCGCCGGTGCGGATGCGGATGACCGTGGCGTGCCGCTTGGGATGGAACAACAGGCTTTCCTGGCGCGAGTAGAGCATTTTCACCGGTCGCTGCGTTACCTCTGCAAGCAAGGCGACGTGAGCCTGTCCCGCGACGTCCTCTTTACCGCCAAAGCCGCCGCCCATCAGCGTGGCGATGACGCGCACCTGGCCGGGTTCTTTTCCCAGGGCGGCGGCGGCCTGGTCCCGGTCCAGGTAGGGAATCTGGCTGCCGACGTAGATCGAGGTCTTGTCGTGGATCGCGGTCTCGCCGCGTGGTGCATCACGGTCACAAGCCCCGCCAAAGTCAGCGGGGTTGTAAGCGGCGGGTACGCCGATGGCGCATTCCGGTTCAAGGAACATGTGCTCGGTGGTGGGTGTGCGATAGGTCCTGTCAACGATCACGTCCGCCTCTTTGAGGCCGGTTTCGATATCTCCCTTGTTCACCTTGATGTGCTTCAGAAGGTTGCCGTCGGGATGGTCCTCGTGCAGCAACGGCGCACCCGGCCGGATCGCCTCCATCGCGTCGGTAACTACGGGCAGCACCTCGTACTCAACCTGGATCAGGTCAACTGCCCGGGCGGCGATATTTTCGGTGTCGGCGGCAACGATCGCCACCGCATCACCGGCATAACGCACCTTGTCGCCGCACAGCACCGGCCAGTCAAGAGTCACGATGCCGTGCAGGTTCCGCCCGGGAACATCTTCGTGGGTCAGCACGGCCCGCACACCGGGCAGGGCGAGTGCTGCTTCAGTATCGATTGAGCGGATCCGTGCGTGGGGTATGCCGGCCCTCAGAGTTCGCGCATACAACATGCCCGGGAATTGGTAGTCGTCCGTGAACTTCGCCTGGCCGCGGATCTTGGCCAGGGCATCCGGGTTGGGCTGCGCCTTGCCGATTTCATGACCGGCAGCACGGGTGAGCGGGATATAGGGTGGGACGTCCTGGCCTGCTGCCTGCTGGATGGCGTTGATGATGCTCTGGTAGCCGGTGCAACGGCAATAGGTGTCCTTCAGCGCGATCTTGATGTCGCCCTCGGTGACCTCTTCGCCCGCAGCGTGTTTTTCATCCAGCAAGGCCTTTGATGTCATGATCAGGCCGGATGTGCAGATGCCGCACTGTACCGCGCCGTGATCCAGGAATGCCTGCTGCAAGGGATGCAGAGTGTCATCTTCAGAAAGGCCTTCGATGGTCTCCACGCTGGCGCCCTGCGCCTTGAAAGCGGGGTAGGTGCAACTGACCACCGGCGTGCCGTCGACCAGCACGGTGCAGATGCCGCACTCGGCCTCGTTGCAGCCGATTTTCGTACCGGTCAGGCCCAGATCCTCGCGGATGACCTCGGACAGGAAGCGCGACTCCGGTACGTCCAGGCTAACGGCCTGCCCGTTTACTGTCATTTGCAGGCGGCTCACAGGCCGACTCCTTCCGGCACGGCGTGGCCGCTGCGGGCCCGTTCGGCAGCACGGGCGAGGATTAACGGCAATTGCGTGCGGATCATTTGCACCCGGTATTCCTGCGTTGCCCGGTACTTGCTGGTGCGCAGCGTTACCGAGTCCAGTACGGCTTCTGCCGCCTGTTCGAACTGCTCTGTCACGGCCGGTCCACCGGTGAGCACCTCCATTGCCGCTTCGGCCAGGTACGGAACGGGACCGGCGGGTCCGAGGCTGACGCGCGCCGCGGTGATGATGTCGCTGTCATCCAGTTGCAGTCGCACCGCCATCGAGATCATCGGCAAGGCCACGCCTTGCGGGCGCATGACGCGGGTGAAGGCCGAAGCTTCGCGCGGTCCGGTGGGCCGGAAACGCAGCCGTGTCAACAGGGCCCGGTGATGGTCAATTGCGCTTTTGCCAGGCCCCAGGAAGGCATCCTGCAAGGCCATCCAGTTGCTGCCGTTGGCATCAGCGACCTCGATTTCCCCGCCGAGGGCCAGCAAACCGATGGTGCCGTCGCCTGCCGGCAGGGCATGCGCCACGTTGCCGGCCAGGGTGGCCACGTTACGCACCTGTGGGCCGCCGATGACGCCGCAACCTTCCACCAGGCAGGTGCCGTGACGGATGATGTCTTCATGGTTCACAATCTGTGTGTGCGTTACAGCGCAGCCAATGGTGATGTGCTCATCATCCATTGTGATGCGGTCGAGTCCGGCGATGCGCGACGAATCCACCATGGCCTCCACCGCCGGGCGCAGTCCCTGCTGGATTTCGAGCAACAGGTCGGTGCCGCCGCCGATCACCTGGGCGCGCCCGTCGTAGTGATTGAGCCATTGAACCGCTTCCTCGATGGTGTGCGGCATATGGTAGTTGTTCCAGCAAATTCTGATAAATAATTCCTCGCGTGATTTCAATCCTGATTTAGTGAATCCGGCTCCAGATGCGCGGCGCCCGTTCCGCGCAGCGGGCGCGGATGGCCTCTTCATCCAGGTGCGGCAGGCGGCCTTCGTCCACGATCACCCGGCCGCGCGCAATCGTCGTGCGGATCCGCGCAAAACTCAAGCCAAAAAGCAGGTGTCCGTACAACGTGTCAGCGTTCAACGGTGTAAATGGCACATATTCCGGAATCATGATGTCGGCCAGTTGTCCCGCCGCCAGCGCACCGCGCGGCTCGCGGAACAGGCGGTTGGCAATGGTCCGGTTATTCTCCAGCAGGATCTGGCAGGCCTCGCCAAAGGCCATGGTCGGGTCCTTGTGTTCGCTGCGCTGGTGCAGGTACATGGCGCGGGCCTGGGAGATCAGGTGTGAGGACATGCCGTCTGTGCCGACCCCGACGGTGACGCCGTGTTTCAGAAAATCCAGGATCGGCGACACGTTGAGCCCGTTGTTCATGTTGGATTCGGGATTATTCACCAGCATCGAATCGGTGGAGCTCAGCAGGTCCATTTCGCGGGGGTCGAACAGGCTGCCGTGCACGAAAATGGTTTTCTCGCCAGGGATGCCAAAATCCACCAGGCAATCCATGATTCCCTTGCCGTAGCGTTCCATCGTGAGCCGCACATCGATCTCGTCCTCGGCCACGTGGATGTGGAAACCGGTTTCCAGTGCATGCCCGGAATCGGCGCAACGCTGCAGCGTTTTGGCGCCCAGTGTCATCAGTGCGTGCATGCCAAACAGGGCGGCCATCTGGCCGTCAGTGGATTCGTGGCACTTGCGAATCCAGCGTTCATTTTCTTCTATTCCTTCTCCCTCGCGGTTGCGGTCCGACACCTCGTAACTGAGACAACCGCTTAATCCCACGTCCCTGAACGCCCGTTCGACCTGGTCAAGACTGCCGTCAACGCAGGATGGGGAGGCGTGGTGGTCGATTATCGTGGTGCAACCAGCCCGGGCGGCATCCATCAGGGCAAGCAGAGCGGAGTAATAGACGTCCTCGGAATCCAGCGCCATGTCGAGTTTCCACCACAGCTTCTTCAGAATCTCCTCGAAGTTCCGGGGCGGCGAACCCGGCGGGGTAAAACCGCGCGCGAAGGTGGAATAAAGATGATGATGGGCGTTGATCAGGCCCGGCATGACGACGTTGCCGCGGGCATCTATGGTACGGTCCGCCGTGCGTTTGACGGTGGATGATTCACCGACCTCGACGATGTACTTGTCCTCAATGTATACGCTGCCGTCGTCGATGAAGCGGTTGGCTTCATCGAGCGTCACCAGGTGTGCGTTGGTGATCAGCAGGGAACTCATCTTTGTTCTCTCCGAATATAGTTCAGCTTTTAGAATGATTCATTCTGAAGGTATTTTTACCCCTTCGCGTTGATCTGCATCCACTGGTCCGCATATTGCAGGTCCGCATGCGAATGAAGTAACCCGGCATTCGGAAGCGGAGGTGGCTGGCTGTCTTCAGGACAATCGGGCTGTCGGGAACAGCCGATTAGCGCCCAGGGATGGCTTGAGCGTGTCCTGAAGACAGCCAGCCACCTCCGCTTTACGGCACGGCCTTCTTCCACATCAACTTTTTACACTTTCACCCCCTCCACTGGCAGTAGCACTAGTATCCTGGGTGGGAAATTTTGCCGGTGGCAGCAAG
>JAIVWI010000038.1:16247-19504 GCA_048636595.1 Oceanospirillum sp.
ACATCATTGCTGAAATTCACAGTTAGTGCTCTGTCAAGCCTGAATTGATGGGTTCAGAGCTACCCAGATGTTCCAAGACAAGGCGCAGACCGCAAAGAATGGCCTGGTCCTTCTTAAGGGCTGTAACACAGTATTGGGACATCTGGGTAGCTCCCTTCGGGCGTGCCGTGAAGCGGTCGTTCGCGGTGTTACGCCTCTGGGCAAGGACCAGCCATTGCCGGCGAGACGTGCCTAGCGCCCAACCGCTTCACGACTCGCTGAACCTAACAATTCAGGCTTGACAGAACACTAGTATCCCGGGTGGGCGATTCTACCCTTGGCAGCAAGGTCGGCGGGCAACGCGGTCGGCAGGTAGGGCAGGGACTGCCTGAGTCCGTTCAGCAGCACGTACATCGCCGCACAGGGTTCCAGCGAAAGCGTATCGCCGTTGCGGGCGCCTGCTGCAGCTTCGACCCGTTCAAGTTCGAAGGTGTCCGGGTCCAGTCGCGCACTGAACAACGGGCCCTGGTAATCCAGCTTTCCGCCCATTTCCCCGTTCAATTCAATACGGTGTGTTTCGCCCGCCCAGCGTGCGTCCATCGCCCAGTGGTCCTCATCCCGGAATACCATGAAGGCATTGTCCTCCTGCCCCTCAAATTCCGGGCGGTCGAGGTAGAGTCTGGGCTTATCCCGGTATGGCTCGCCCGCGGTAGGGCAGAAGGTCGTGCAGTTCCCGCACTCGTTGCAGAAATCCGTCAGCACGGCGATCTGGAAAGCCTGCTCCACGCGCCAGGCCTTGCCGGAGCCGGTCCGGATACCATCCTGACCGAGTTGCAGGTCGGGCAAAACCACTTCGAAGGGCCCGGTTT
The DNA here is from genome assembly GCA_048636595.1 of Oceanospirillum sp. Classification (GTDB taxonomy): domain Bacteria; phylum Pseudomonadota; class Gammaproteobacteria; order Xanthomonadales; family SZUA-36; genus JAJRRA01. Next base: position 17,096 of record JAIVWI010000038.1, read on the forward strand.
GCCAGGTTTGCAGGGCCAGGTTGGGGCAGACCCCGACGCACAGGCTGCAGAACTCGTTGCAATCAAGACAGCGGGCGGCCTCGGCGCGCGCCTGCTCCTCGTCATAGGTGAGCATGACCTCGTTGAAATTGTGCCGTTCATCGAGTGCAGTGTGCGGCACGGGAACCCGCCATTGCCGGCTGCTGCGCCTGAGCAGCAGCTCTGCAGTGTCAAAAGGCTGGACCGGCTGCGCATCGGAAGATGGTTGATTCAGAATTGCCCTGGCGATGGCCTTACCGTCAGCTGCGGCCTCGACGATAGAGGAGGGCCCGTCGTTAACCACGTCACCGCCTGCATACACCCCGGGCACCGAGGTCTCAAAAGTCTCCGGATCGGCTTCGATATAGCCCCACCGGTTGACTGCAATGGGCTCTTCATCAAAGAAATCCAGGATGGCGTGCTGGCTGATGGCCAGGATCAGGGTATCCAGCGGCACCTCGAAATCGGAACCCGGCACCTCGTAAGGAATCTTGCGGCCGGAGGCATCCCGTTCACCCCGGTATTCCATACGCCGGCACAGCAGCGCCCGCAGCGCACCGTCTTCGATGATCAACTGCTGCGGTTTCGCCAGTTCCAGCACTTCGATGCCTTCCCCGGCCAGCAGCGCCACTTCCTCGCGGTCGGCCGGCATTTGGTCAATGGTGCGCCGGTAGATCACGCTCACCCGGCTGTCAGACTGGCGCCAGGCGGTGCGCGCGCAGTCCATGGCTGTGTCGCCCGCACCGATGATGCCGACGCGCTGTCCGATGTGGGCCGGATGCCCTTCCTTTGCCTTGCGCAGGAAATACAGGGCATCCATCACCCCTTGGCATTCCTCTCCGTCGAGCCCCAGTTTCTTGCCCAACTGGGCGCCAGCCATGATCACCACCTGGTCAAATCCCTGGCGGCGAAGTTGCGAGAGATGGATGTCCTGTCCCGCCTTTATGTTGTAGTGAATCTGCACACCAAGTTTTACCAGGCGATCGAGGTCCTGGTCGAATACCGCCTGGGGAAGCCGGAATTCGGGGATGGCCCCGCCGACCATTCCACCCGCATAGGGGTGCATTTCAAAGATTTCGACCGCGCATCCGGCCAGCGCCAGTTCCGATGCCGCCGCCATGCCGCCGGGGCCGGCGCCGATAATCGCGACCTTTTTCTCTTGTGGGGGCGCCTTTGTGAGCGAACCGGGCTTTTCCTCACGATCCATAATGAAGCGCTTGATGTCGCGGATGGCCAGCGGTTCATCCAGGTGGGTGCGGATACAGGTGGCCTCGCACAAGTGGTCGCAAACCCGCCCCAGGGTGGCGGCGATCGGGTTGTCAGCCCGGGTCAGGCGCAGCGCCTCATCAAAATCACCTTCCCGCACCGCCTTCATGTACTGCGGTACCTTCTGATTGACCGGGCACTGATCGACGCAGGGCGCCTGGATGCAGTCGAACAGGTCCAGCTTGCGCCGGGTCTTGCTGCGGGATGTAAAAAACGCTGCTTTCTTCAGCTTGTGCTCTCCGCTGGTCTGTTCCGCGTAACGGCGTAAGTTGAAGCGGGCGCTGGTCTGGATTTCTCCGGGGCCAGCGTCTGCGGCGGCTTGCTTGAGAACAAATTCATCGATATTTGCCGCATTTGCGTTATCGCAGGCATCGCGAACCGACTCGAGGTACTGGAGCAGGCGCAGGTAGCCGCCGGTCTTCAACAGGTCGGAACAGACCGTGATGGTCTGCATGCCCGCTGCCAGCAGGTCCGGTGCATTGAAACAATCCGCACCGGCCGAGAATGACATCGGCAGATCGCCGTCGAACTCTTCCGACAGGACGTGAGCCAGGTTCACCGTGATCGCGTGCAAGGGGCGCCCGGAGAGATACATCATTTTTTCCGCCGGATCGAAAACGGTCCGGAAATTCTCTACTTCGAGCGTGTTGCTGAGTTTCACGCCGAAGGCCAGGCCGAGTTTGTCTGCATCGGCCCGCAGCGTATGCAGCATCGGCACCGCTGCCGCGTACTCCAGGTCGTGTTCGAAGGCAGAATCCGGAACCACGACATCGTTATATCCCAGGTCATGGTGCAACAGCCTGCGCACTTTTTCGGGGCCCAGCAGCGTCGGGTTGCACTTGACGAAGGTGTGCAGTCCCTGTTCTTTCATCAGGTAGGCGCAAATGCGCTCGATCTCATCGGGTGGGCAGCCATGCATCGTGGACAGGGTCACGTTGTCGGAAATGCGGTCGGGAATTTCCAGTTGCCTGACTTCGGGGTAAAAACGCGCCACCTGGTCAACCAGGGTTTGTTTATAGGCAGAGCAGTCCCGCATCTGCTGCAGGAACCACTGCACATTCGGCTTCTGGATTCCCGCGAGGTCGTAACCCACGCTGAGATTGAACACCATGCCTGGTGGTTCGC
>JAIVWI010000039.1:0-19426 GCA_048636595.1 Oceanospirillum sp.
GGTGAGGCAACCGCATTTTACTTGCAGCGCATGGCGCAGAAATATGATATTGCCATCAGTCGCATTGCCCATGGAGTTCCACTGGGAGGGGAACTCGAGTATACGGACCAATCCACCATTGCCCACGCATTTGCAAGCCGGCAAAGAGTGTAACGTGCTCTCCTCATTCCTCTGGCATGACTATGAAACTTTCGGCGCACGGCCGATGACTGACCGTCCGTCACAGTTTGCAGCACAACGAACCGATGCCGGGCTCAACTGCATCGGTGACCCGGTGGTTTGGTACTGCTCGCCGGCAGACGATGTGTTGCCGCACCCAATGGCCTGCCTGATTACCGGTATCACACCGCAGGAAGCGCGGCGAAAGGGTGTGACTGAAGCCCTGTTTGCACAGAACATCCTGGACGAGATGATGCAGCCCGGCACCTGCAGCGTTGGTTATAACAGCATTCGTTTCGACGACACGGTCACGCGAAACCTGCTGTACCGTAATTTGCATGATCCCTATGAGCGTGAATACAAAAACGGCAATACCCGCTGGGATCTGATTGATCTCGCACGCATGTACTATGCCTTGCGCCCGGATGAAATCCAGTGGCCGATGCACGAAGCCGGTAAACCCAGTTTTCGTCTCGAAGATCTGAGCGCCGCGAATGATATTGCGCATGAAGGTGCACACGACGCACTGGCGGATGTACGCGCCACCATCGACCTCGCACGATTATTCAGGAAAATCCAGCCGCGCCTGTTTGAATGGGGGCTGAGCCTGCGGAATCAGAAACAGGTTATGGACCTGCTGGACCCGGTTGATCCCAGGCCGCTGCTGCACACGTCTTCAAGGATACCGGCAACCCGTGGTTGCACAACCCTGGTGTTGCCGCTTGCCGTAATGCCCGACCGGCCCAAATCAGTGATTGTTTTCGACCTGATGGCCGATCCTGCTCCGCTCATCCAGCAGCCTGCTGAAGTGATTCACGACCTGGTGTTCACGGCGGCGGCAGATATGCCGGAAGAAGTTGAGAGACTGCCGCTGAAGGCGATTCACAGTAATCACGTACCCATGGTGGCGCCAGCCGCTACGCTTAAAGGCGTAGATCTGCAACGAATTCAACTGGATCCTGATCGGTGCCGCGAGCATGCCGCCAGGTTGATTGCATCCCTGGCATCGATCCGGCATAAAGTAGTGGAGGTGTTTTCCACTTCATACGCAGATAGTCCGGAAACGAACGATCCCGACCTTATGATTTACAGTGGCGGGTTTTTCTCACCGGCCGACAGGCACTTGATGAAAAAGGTTCTCGAGGTGCCTGCGAATAAACTCGGCGGTCATTCGTGGTCCTTCCAGGATAAGCGCTTGCACTCGATGTTGTTCCGTTACCGGGCAAGAAATTATCCCGATACGCTTTCGATGGAAGAGGCAGACCTGTGGAAGAAAGACCGCAAGGCGAGGCTGATCGAAGCGCGGGATTCTGCGTATTTTACCCTCCGGGATTTCAGGCAGGAAATGGCCGAAGCAAGAGAACTGAAGCAGGACGATCCGGGGGGCCAGGGGATACTGGATCAGCTCGAAGCCTGGGTGTTGGAGATTGGGCTGGAAAATCTGTAAGAGCCCGCTTGCGGGCGATTATTCAAGAGCCAATTTGCCCGCAAGCGGGCTCTTTTAAAAAATATTAATTGATGCCAGATCTGCTACTATTTTTAAGTCCGTTAAAAAGATTTTTTCAACAAGTTACAGCTACTTCCTCGATCCATTTCGACTTTTTTATGCACAAGTGACTGATTGTCTTTATGACACATTTATGACAGCAATTAACCCGCCTGGCTTTAATTCGAAAAATTATAAGTTATTGTATTTAAACGTTTATTTTAATGTGATCAATTTTTGATCAAACTGGAACGATTCGTACGCCGTCTGTGACGCCGGGACTTTCCTCACAGGGTTATCCACAGTCTTTGTGGATAAGTTTTCAGGCCACGTTCAGGGATAATTGGAGCTCATTTGAACACCGGTTGATCATGGTTTTCCGGCTGCGCGCAGCCCGCTTTAAAGACCGTTTCGCGGATGGGGATACAAATTCCACATGCGTGCCATCTGAAAACTGCAACATCCAGATTTCACGCACACTTTCACCTGGTTCTGTTACAGCCACAATCCCGCTAATCGTCCTTCCAATCAGGTCCTGGTTCGCTTTCATTTGTCACTCCTTTTGAGAGTCATTGCCTTTGCCTGAATGTATTTAAACGCAGCGTGTTCTCAAAACCTGAGAGAGTAGTTTTCCTACACAAGCTCAAGCTGTTTTCGACTATTGGCTTTTTCAATTTCCGTCTACTCTTGATCCTGCAATTGGAAGGGGCCCGACCACGGGCAATAAGATTCATCAATTGAAACAGAGGGAAACCATTATGAAATTTTTACTTACTCTACTCGCCACCTGCATGCTGGCATCCCAGGCCTGGGCCGCGGAACCAGTAAACGTCAACACCGCCTCGGTAGAGGAATTAGCCGAGAGCCTCAATGGGATCGGTCTCAGCAAAGCGGCACTAATCGTTGAGTATCGCGATGCCAATGGTCCATTTACCCACGCCGACGAACTCGTCAACGTAAAGGGCATCGGGGTCCGCACTGTTGACAAGAACAAGGACATGATTCTCTTGCAGGGCTCCGGAGTTCAAGCTGACAATTGATCCAGCCGACGGCACTATTTTCCGGGCAAGTAATTCTTGCCCGGAGTTTTCTGTAAGAGGTCGCTTGCGGCCGAAGCCTTCCAAAACAGCTTGCGCCCGAGTGACAGGTGCAGGTCGCGCCCAAGGACGCTCTTACAAGAACTGTAAGAGGTCGCTTGCGGCCGAAGGGTTTTTACAACAACCTGCACCCAATTGGCCAGTGCAGTTCGCGCCCAAGGACGCTCTTACAAGAACTGTAAGAGGTCGCTTGCGGCCGACTGATGCAATTGGATTCCTTAGTCGTCCAGGCCGGGTATCAGCAGCTCCTGTCCCGGGAATATCCGGTCCGGTTGTTCCAACTGATCGGTATTGGCATCGAATATTTTCGAATACTTTGAGCCGTCGCCGTACACGGATTCAGCGATACTCCACAAGGTATCGCCTGACTGGACCGTGTAGCTGCCTTGCTCTGCTGTCGCCGTTTCGGGCTCGACGGCCGGAGCGAGCTCCTGCTCAGCCGGTTCCTCGCCCACGGGCACCGGTGCTTCAGCTGTCGTCTCGTCTGTTTCGTCCTCAGCCTTGCTGCCTAAAGCCTTTTTAAGCGAATCGAAAATGCCCATGTCTCTCTCCTGTAGACCGGTCTCGTGACGGAAATTCGTTCAATACTCCAGTAAAAGTATACCTTGCCCGGCCTTTCCAGGCGCATTTACGAGTTCACGAAAGGATCAGGGACCCCTGGTACTCCTTGAAGGAGTATTAGGGGCCCTCCTAACGGTTCATCCGGTTCTCGATCAACTGGTTGACCACATCAGGATCAGCCAGCGTTGAGGTATCACCCAGGTTCTCATAGTCGTTTGCAGCAATCTTGCGCAGGATACGCCGCATGATCTTGCCGGAACGGGTCTTGGGCAGGCCGGGCGCCCATTGCATCATGTCCGGTGTTGCAATTGGCCCGATTTGCTTACGCACCCACTGCCTCAATTCGGCGAGGAGTTCATCCCTTGGCTCTTCCCCGATCACCAGGGTGATATAAGCATAGATTCCTTCGCCCTTTATGTCGTGCGGGTAGCCAACAACGGCGGCTTCGGCAACTGCCTTGTGGCTGACCAGTGCGCTTTCGATTTCCGCGGTTCCGAGCCGGTGGCCGGATACATTCAACACATCATCCACACGGCCGGTTATCCAGTAGTAACCATCTTCGTCGCGTCGCGCTCCGTCACCGGTGAAATAGGTGCCGGGAATCGTGGTGAAGTAAGTGTCGATAAATCGCTGGTGATCTCCGTACAAGGTGCGCATCTGCCCGGGCCAACTGTCCGTCAACACCAGCAGGCCATCGGTGGCGCCTTCCAGCCGCTTGCCCTTGTCATCGTACAGCGCCGGTTGTATCCCGGGCAGCGGCAGGGTAGCGGAGCCGGGCTTGAGTCCGGTGGCGCCGGGCAGGGGGCTGATCAGAATGCCGCCCGTCTCGGTCTGCCACCAGGTATCCACGATGGGACAGCGCTCTTCACCAATGACCCGGTAATACCAGTCCCAGGCCTCCGGATTGATCGGTTCGCCCACGGTGCCCAGCAATCTCAGCGATTTCCGGGACGTGGATTTTACCGGCCCGTCTCCTTCCCGCATCAGCGCGCGGATGGCCGTCGGTGCGGTGTAAAAAATGTTGACCTGGTGTTTGTCACATACTTCCCAGAAGCGGCTCGCAGTGGGATAAGTCGGTATGCCCTCGAACATCATCGTGATGGCGCCATTGGCCAGCGGCCCATAGACGATGTAGCTGTGCCCGGTTACCCAGCCTACGTCGGCCGTGCACCAGTAAATATCACCATCGTGGTAATCAAACACGATCTCATGCGTGTAGGCGGCAAAAACCAGGTAACCACCAGTGGTATGCAATACGCCCTTGGGTTTGCCGGTAGATCCGGAGGTGTACAGGATGAACAGCGGATCTTCAGCATTCATTTCCTCCACCGGGCAGTCATCAGAGACAGATTCCCATTCTTCGTGGTACCAGTAGTCTCTGCCGGGCGTCCACTGGATATCGCCCCCGGTGTTACGCACAACCAGCACGGCGCGCAGGCTGTCCATAACGCCGTCAATGTTGCAGGCGGCATCGACATTGTCCTTCAGTGGTACGGTTCTGCCTCCACGCAGTCCCTGGTCGGCGGTGATTACGGTGTTGGAATCGCAGTCGATGATGCGGCCTGCAAGCGCATCGGGAGAAAAACCGCCGAAGACCACGGAATGAATGGCGCCGATCCGGGCACAGGCCAGCATCGCGATGGCCGCTTCCGGGATCATCGGCATGTAAATCGTTACCCGGTCCCCCTTGGTCACGCCGATTTTTTTCAAGATATTGGCCATCCGGCACACCCGCTGGTGCAACTGGCGGTAGGAGATGTGTTCATCACGGCCCGGGTCGTCCCCTTCCCAGATAATGGCCGTCTGATCACCGCGCTCATCGAGGTGGCGGTCAATGCAGTTGTAGCAGGCGTTCAGAACGCCATCCTCGTACCAGCGGATGTGGAGGTCGGAGCGATCCAGGGAAACATCCTTGATCACGGTGGGGAACCGAATCCAGTCCAGGCGTTTTGCCGTGTCAGACCAGAATTGCTCGCTGTTCTCAACGGACTCCTGGTATGTTCGTTCATATTCCTGCTGATCAATTAGCGCGGTTTGCTTGAAAGATTCGGGTACGGGATAAAGGTTGCTCATGGGTTGGCCTTTTTGTTGATTGATTGCGCAATTGTACAGTCAGATTTACATACTTTTCTTGTTCAGGATCAGCTGGACAGGTGTTCGTTATAAACTACCGCTTATCCATCGAGCCGGAGTTCGAAATGAAGTTGCAAGGAGTGGCGTTACTCATCCTGATGCTCTTGTCCGCACAGGGCTTGCCCGTCTATGCAGGCGAGGGCCAGTTTGCAGGTGAGGAGGGGGAACGTCCCAAAATCGGCCTGGCGCTGAGTGGTGGTGGCGCACGGGGCAGCGCCCACGTCGGGGTAATCAAAGCCCTGGAAGAGCTGGGTGTTCCGATTGACTACATTGCCGGCACCAGCATGGGCGCCATTATCGGTGGAATCTACGCGGCCGGTTACAGCGCTGATGAGCTTGAGCAGGTGCTTGCAGATATGAACTGGTCGGGCGCTTTGTCTGACAAGCTCCCCAGGCGCGAACAGAGTATGCGTAAAAAGGATCTGGACTCCCAGTTCCTCATTCCCTACCGGGTCGGCTTCAACAAAGGGGGTATCCAGTTGCCGCTGGGAGTGATCGAAGGCCAGCACCTCGACCAGGTTTTTCACCGGATCCTGTTGCCGGTCCAGGGGATTACCGATTTTGACCAGTTATCCATTCCCTTTCGCGCCGTTGCAACAGACCTCGTCACCGGGCAGGAAGTTGTTTTATCGAGTGGCAGTCTGCCGGATGCATTGCGTGCCAGCATGTCCGTGCCAGGCGCATTCGCACCCGTTCAATTGAATGGCAAAATACTCGTGGACGGTGGAATGTCGAACAACCTGCCGGTGAACGTGGTGCGTGAAATGGGTGCGGATATTGTTATCGCGGTTGATATTTCCACCCCGTTGCTGACAGAGGAGCAGTTGGTTTCTGTCCTAAGCGTTGCCGAACAATTGACCGGTTTCCTTACCCGCAGAAATACCGAGGAACAGATAGCAAGCCTGGAGCCCGGCGATATTCTGCTGGTCCCGGACCTGGAGGGTGTGAGTGCGGCGGATTTTGAAAATGCCGATGAAATAGCCCAAAAAGGGCTGGAAGCCGCCATGGCCAGGCGGGAGGACCTGGCAGCCTTGTCCATGCCGCAAGTGCGAGACCCGGCTGAGCGCCCCCCCCTACTGGAGCATTCACTGCCGGCATATCTTGTTCAGTTCATCACCATCAACAACGGTTCGGTGCTTGACGACGAGATCATTCGTTCGCGACTGGAGCTGGAACCAGGTCAGCCGCTGGACATCCTTGCACTGGAAAAAAGTGTTGACCGTGTCTACGGCCTGGATGTCTTCGAATCCGTAACCTACAACCTGGTCAGGAACGAAGCCGGGGAGCAGGGTGTGGAGATTAACGCAAAACCCAGGTCCTGGGGACCGAACTACTTGCAATTTGGCCTGGAATTTTCGGATGATTTTTCCGGCAACAACGAATTCAAAATTGGGGCGGCATACACTCGTAATGCCTTGAATTCACTGGGTGGGGAACTGCGGGTTACTGCTGCCTTTGGGCGGGAAGATGAACTGATATTTGATTTTTATCAGCCCCTGGACACAGGCGAACGGTGGTTCATCGAGCCCCAGGCTTTTTTCAGGCGTGAACAATTCAATGTCTGGGAAGATGACAGCCTGATCGCGAAGCTGGATATTGACGGGTATGGGGCAAGACTGGGCTTTGGACGGAATTTCAGTACAACGGACTTGATGCGGGTGGACTACCAGTACTTCCGCGGTGATGCGGAATTGGTCGTTGGTGTGCTGGATTTTCCGCTGGATGGTAAGGTGGACATCGGCGAACTCCTTTTTGAATACCGGCACGACAGCCTGGACAGTTTGTGGTTTCCCACCCAGGGAATGTTTCATCGCCTGGACTTCCGGCTTGCCCGCGATGCGCTCGGCGCCGCTTTTGACTATGAGCAGGCCTCGGCGACGGGCACGTTTTCATTTTCCAGCGGCAAGAACACCGTATTGCTGAGTTATGAAGCAGGCTACAGTTTTGATGATGCGGCGCCGGTAGAGCGGTGGTTCAGGCTCGGCGGCTTCGCCAGGCTCTCCGGGCTGATACCTGACCAGTTGTCCGGCAGGCAACTGGGCCTGTTCAGTCTTGTCTACCTCCGCAGGTTGAACAATATCGATATTCTCCCAGCCTATGCCGGCATCACTCTCGAGGCGGGTAATGTCTGGAATTATGCGGACGACATCAGCTTCGGCGACCTGCGCAAATCCGGCAGCATATTTGTCGGGGCAGAAACCCCGCTGGGCCCGGTCTACCTGGCCTGGGGCTATAGCGACAGTGGTGACAACACCCTCTATTTTTACCTGGGCAATCCCTTCAGAAGGAGCCGTTTCTAGCGTTTCCAGGTCATGCCGGGGCGCCAGCCCCATTTGTACAACAGACCGGCGCCAAAAATCATGCCACCCAGGTGAGCGAAATGCGCAACGCCGGGCATGGAGCGGGTGACACCGAACATCAGCTCGACGCCGCCATAGATCAGGACAAACCATTTGGCCTTGATGGGCACCGGCAGGAAAAGCAGGAAAATCCGGTTGTCCGGCCACATCACCCCATAAGCCAGCAACAGTCCAAACACACCGCCGGAGGCGCCAATGGTCGGATAGAGACCGCCCTCCAGTTGCTGCACCAGTAACTGGATGATGCCGGCTCCGATGACGCAGGTGGCGTAAAAGACAGCGAATCGCTGGCTGCCCCAGGATCTTTCCAGGGGTGTACCAAACATCCATACCGCAAACATGTTGAAAAACAGGTGATTGAAACCACCGTGAAGAAAACCGTAGCTCACCAGTTGCCATGGCCCGAAAAAGCCACTGTCAAGGGGCCATAGTGCGAGTTCGGGTGAAAGGTTCCTGGCCAGGAAGATCGCCGCGCAGATGACGATAATTCCCAGTGAAACAGGAGGGGGCATGAATGTATTCTGATATTGATTCAAAAAGGGTGGCTCCTAAGTGTTCTGTTAACCTTATAAAGCAGGATCAGCGAGTTCATATTACAATACGTCGTGGATATGCAAAAACAAAAATTTCCCGCCAATGTGCGCCGGGTTACCGTGTATGCCTCTTCGAGCAACGCGCTCGCCGATTCCTACTATGATGCCGCCAGCCGGCTGGGCAGCGTTCTGGGCGACGCTGGTTTCGATATCGTCTACGGGGGGGGTGGCGTCGGTCTGATGCGAGCCATGGCCGATAATGCGCTGACAGCGGGTGCACACGTTCACGGCGTAATTCCCGGCTTCATGAATACCGTTGAGCATGGTCACAAGAACCTGAGTCTGCTGGAAGTGGTGGAGGACATGCGTGAGCGCAAACACAGGATGCTGGTAGATTCAGATGCCGTCGTCTCTTTGCCGGGAGGCAGCGGCACCTTCGAAGAGGTGTTCGAGGTGCTCACGTTGAAGCGCCTGGGCCTGTTCCTGGGTCCGGTCGTGCTGGTGAATACCAATCAATATTTTGATCGTTTCGTTGATTTCCTGGAGCACAGCGTCAACGAGCGCTTCATGTCCCGGCAGCACCTGGAAATGTGGTCGGTGGTCGACGAACCGGAGCAGGTACTCGATGCCCTGTCGTCGGCAAAAGCCTGGAGCAGTGAGGCCTTCAGGTTTGCTGCGGTGAGTCAATGAGCCCGAAGCCCGATTTGAAAATCCGCGTGGTGCCGCCACGCCACGGTATCGCCTGGCTGGTTCAGAGCATGGCGCTGTTGCGGCTCCAGCCCGGCAGGCTTTTGTTCATTGCGGTGTTGCTGCAAATCATGATGGGCCTGACGCAGGTGCCGCTGGTGGGATTTCTCCTGATCCTCTCGGTTCCCGCATTGTCGGCTGGCGTGCTGCAGGCTTTTCGCGTCACCGCCGAGGGTGGACGGCCGGCTCCGGCTTTGCTGTTTTCACCTCTGTTTTCCGGTAGCCACACGGGTCGCCTGTTGTTGCTGGGCGCCGTGATGTTTGCGGTCGGTATTTTAACCGCCGCACTGTTTCTGTCGGGTAACGGTGCGGTGCTCGATCCGGATTTGCTGGCCAGGATTGAGCAGGGTGACATCGAAGCCCTGTCGGTGCTGGACCAGGGCACCCTTCATCGCATGGTGATCGCCTTTATGATCGGAATATCGGTCAGCGGCACCCTGAGCTACATGACCATCCCGTTGATCTGGTTTAATGACAGGAAACTGGGCGCAGCACTGGTGGATGGACTCAGGGCGCTGTTTGTTAACTGGAAACCCTTTCTGGTGTTGGGTCTGGGCATGGCTGCCTTGCTGGTGCCGGTGGTTCTGCTTGCCGGCATACTGGTCAGCTTTGCCGGAAGCACCGGATTGCTGTCCGTCATCCTGATGGGGCTGGTCATGATCCTCCTGCTTGCCTTCCAGTTGATCCTGTTCGCCACGCAATACTGCGCCTTTCGCGATATTTTTGGTCTGGAAAGTGAATCGGCGCCGCCTGCGGGTACGGATGACAGTCAACTGATAGCCTGAATCCTTCGTGCAATATGCGGGTTAAGATTCTGGCTCGCTTTCTTCCTTGACCCGGTGCGGCAGCAGGATGCGGGACATCAGCAGGCCGATCTCAAACAACAACCACATCGGTACGGCCAGAAGGGTTTGGGAAATTATATCCGGTGGCGTCAAAAACATGCCCAGCGCAAAGGCGCCCACCAGCACGTAGCCACGCATTTTCGACAGCTTTTCAACCGTTGTCACGCCGGTGGCGACCAGGATGATCGTAGCAATGGGCACTTCAAACGTAATGCCAAAAGCAAGAAACAGCGTGGTCACAAAGTCGAGGTACTTGCTGATGTCTGTCATCACCGTGACTCCTTCCGGCGCGACGCGCGTGAAGAAGCCGAACACCAACGGGAATACCACGTAATAAGCGAAAGCACAGCCCATATAGAACAGCACCACCGCCGAATACAGGAGAGGACGCGCCAGGCGTTTCTCTTTGAGGTACAGGGCCGGCGCAACGAATGCCCACATTTGGTACAGAACCACCGGTATGGACAGGAGCAGGGCCAGCAGCAGCGAGAGTTTGAACGGGGTCAGGAAAGGTGAGGCCACGTCAATTGCAATCATGCTGCTGCCCTCGGGCAGCACCGAGGTCAAGGGTGCTGCCAGCAAAGCATAGAGTTTGCGGGAAAAGGGCAGCAGAACGATCAGTACGGCGAGCACGGTAAAACAGGCTTTGAGCAACCTGCTGCGGAGTTCGACGAGGTGCTCAAGAAAACTGAGTTCCTGGTCGTTGCTTTCCTGATCGTCGTTTTCCTGGTCTTCGTATGCCGGGTCTTCGCGTTCCCTGACTTCGTTTTCCCGGTCTTTGCTATTCTCCGTCATGGGTTTCATCCGGCTTGCCGGTGCTGCCCGCAGCCATTGGATCAAGGTCTTTCAGGGGGTCTTTCAGCTTGTCCACGCCGGCTTTCAGGGTGTCCACGCCGGACTTCACACTATCGACCGTGGATTTGATTTCATTCTCAAAGTGTTTGAGCGGCTCTTTGAGTTCTTCCGCGCGGATCTCGGTCTCAATGGTGCGCTTGAGACTGATCCAACTGCTGCGCGCCTTGCGCACAAAACCGCCCAGGGTGCGGGCTACACGGGGAAGACGCTCCGGGCCGAGCACCAGCAGACCAACGATAGAAAGCAGGAGAAGTTCTGTGAATCCTACGTCGAACATGAGCTAGCCCGCATATTGCACGATGGATCCGGAATCAGCTGCTGGATTTGGTTTTCTTGACGGACTCTTCAGCCGGGGCAGTTGAGTCTTCATCCGCAGCGATCTTGTCCGGTTCGAGTTTTTCTTCCTTGCCCCCCATTTCTTCATCCATGCCCTTACGGAAACCCTTGACGGCGGCGCCGAGGTCGCTGCCCATGTTCCGTAGCCGCTTGGTACCGAAGACCAGGACGACAATAAGCAGCAGGATAAGTAACTGCCACATGCTGATTCCACCAAATCCCATGATCGTACTCCGTAATTCAGGTATCTTGAATTCTAACGCAAAGCGCGCAGGATCAGAACCGCCGGGTGGCCGCCATGCCGGTCAGCAGCATCAATGCAGAGAACAGCAGCAGGCCAAACTGGTTCAGGGTGGGGATGCCTTCAAAGAATACTGTGTTGGTTACCGTGCAGGAATGGGGCCCGTCACCGACATGTATTGTCACAGGGTCTGCACAGCCACCATCAGATTCGACCGCGCTGCTTAATACTACCTCTTCCGCTCTACAGCTGGTGCTGCCGTCGAAGCGGGGATAAACAGCGGCGGTGTGACTGGCATTTTCGACATCGAAATCCCAGGACCAGATCATGCTTCCGTTGATGTATTCACCATCCCCGTCTACGACATTGTCGCAAAACAGGGTGATTCTGGCGGTATCCTCGATGACGGAGTCATTGCTTGTAAACAGCCATTGTTTATTCACTGTAAACGCAACCGGTTCGACATAGTTCTGGATCAGGCAGAGATTATTCGCGCCAATTTCCACTCCCTGGAATGCACAGGGTCCGGCCCCTTTACTGGTGGAACAGCTTGCATCTGCCTGGCAGTCGTAATTAGCGGTATAACCCGCGGGCGTATCCTCCCACAGCTCACAATTCAGATCGCCGTCAGCAAATTCTTCAACGATAAACTTCACCTCGAATGCGCCAAATTCACCCTCGTTGGGAAGAACCGTCAGTGATTGCTCGAGGGGGAGCCCGGTGTTGCACCTGATTTTCAATTCAACCGGAGTGATGTTGTTGCCGTCTGCAAATCGTTTTTGCACGGCAAATTCCGCGTGCTCACCACTGCCTGCAATCCTGCAACCCCGGGGTTCCGCAATTGCCAGGCTCTCGAAACCCGATTCGACGGTGTTTTTCACTTCGGAAGCGGCGCCGGTCGAAGTATTGATCCTCATCACCTGGCTCGGGAACTGCAGCTGACGCCGGTCCACGATGGCCCAAAGCTGGCCGGCGTCATCAAAGGCCAGACCGGCCTCGGTGTAATTGCCTACAGCGGGGCCCAACGGCCCGATTTCAGAGGCAACGCCGGTTGCCGGGTTGATCTCGTACAGGTTGGGGGTGGACACTTTGAGCTCGGCATCTACGCCATTGCCCAGGCCGTAGAGTTTGACCGGGTTGCCATAAGCGGCCAGCGCGCTGATCTTAACACCCAGGCTGTTTTCCGAACCGATCAGGGTGGTTGTACCGTCCAGGTCCATGCGGTACAGGGAGCCTTTGGCAATAGAAGTCAGATACAGGGTGCCGTCGCACGCGAAAGTCATGCCAAAGTCGTTACCGCCCCCCGATGGCAGGCCGGAAATAAAGACGTCATCGGCATTTTGTACCTGGCCGGTATCGGTATTCAGCGGAAACAGCGTCAATGATGAATCGTCAACGCCGTAAAGGGTGCCGTCCGGGGCGAATGCGAGGCCTTCGACGTCGATCTTGGTACCGCCCAGCGACGTTACTTTTCCGATTCGGGTCTCATCGCCGGTAGCCAGGTCTACAAGGTATAAGCTGTCGGCATCATCTGAGCCACTGTCCGAATTGATGCTGTAGCCAAAAGGCGCGGCGGCCAAAGACGCGGACAGCGTCGTCAGCAACATCACAACCATGGTTTTCATCAGCTTTTGCATCAGTGCAGAACCTAGCCTCGTTTTCTAAACGCCGGACCAGTCATGCTAGCAGAAAAAACAAATAAAACAAGGTCTTAGTTAAGGTTTCTTTGTCTCTGGATAAAGCTGTTGTGTATTCACAACATGGCAAGGTAGCATTGAAATTCGGGAAACGGGTGTCGAGAGGACAGGAAGTCTCGAAATTGTAAGGATTTACGCAAATTCGGCGTATGGAAGCTATCAATTTTGTGGTTTTTACTGGAGTATATGGTTGTTTTTGTGGCGAATGTGCAACACGTGATGGAATCAACAAATAATAAACCAAAAACAGCGGTATTACTGGCCAACCTGGGCACACCCGAAGCGCCCCGGCGGGCGGCCGTAGCCCGATTTCTCAGGGAATTTCTGTCAGACCCCAGGGTGGTGGATCTGCCACGCTACCTGTGGTTGCCACTGTTGTATCTCATCATCATCCCGCTTCGCGCCGGCCGTTCGGCTGCCGCCTATCGAAAGATCTGGTGGCCCGAAGGATCGCCATTGTTGGTGCTGACCCAAAGATTGGGTGACCAATTGGCTTTGAAACTCAACGGTGATGCGGTCGTTGATATCGGTATGCGCTACGGAGAGCCTTCGATCCACAAGGCGCTGGATCGATTTCGTCAATCGGGCGCATCCAGGCTGATCGTCCTGCCCCTGTACCCGCAGTTTTCAGCAAGTACCACCTCATCCATCTACGATGCCGTGGAACAAGCCCTCACGGCCATGGCATGGCAACCCCAAATACAGCGGATTGAGCAGTATCATGACCAGCCGGGCTGGATCGAGGCTGTAGCCGCCAGCATCCGGACGTACCGTGAAATGCACGGCAAGGCGGAGAAATTAATCTTCTCCATGCATGGTCTTCCGCAGCGCTTTGTAGCAAATGGTGACCCCTATGAAGATCAGTGCCGCCAAAGTATCGAATCGATTGTTGCGGCGCTTGGACTTGAAAAGGATGAATGGCTTCTGGCTTACCAGTCGCGGGTCGGCCGCGAACCCTGGTTACAACCTTATACCGACATTAGCTTGCAGGAACTGGCAAAATCCGGCGTGAAACACGTTCAGGTCGTCTGCCCGGGCTTTGCCGTGGATTGCCTGGAGACGCTGGAAGAAATTGCGATTCAGAACCGCGAACGGTTCGAAGCCGCTGGTGGCGAAAAACTGGAATACATACCCGCATTGAATGACAGTGAGCAGCATGCAGACCTGTTGCTGGAGCTGGTAAACTTGTAGTGCGCGCAAATTGTAAGAGGTCGCTTGCGGCCGAAATGTAATGAATCGCTTGCGTGCGACCTTCCAGGGCAGTCGGCCCCAAGGGACCTCTTACATGGCCCCTCTTTTTGCACTGTAGACCTGTATCAAGTTCCTGGTGGAATGAATGCGACCGCGTGCCGGCTTCGTGGCATACTTTCTTTTTTACCTCAGGAAGGTTCAGCATGTCCCAGATCGTTGCGCTAGAGCGCCGGGGTGACATCGATGTCATTACCATAGATAACCCGCCGGTAAACGCTTTTTCACATGCCGTCAGGGCAGCCCTGATGGACGCAATTGTCGAGGCGGATGCCAGTGACAGCCTCGCTATCGTACTGCGTTGCGCCGGGCGTACCTACGTTGCCGGTGCGGACATTACCGAGTTTGGAAAACCGCCGAAAGATCCCTGGCTGCCGGATTTGTGTAATCGCATCGAAAACTGCTCCAAGCCGGTTGTTGCCGCGCTTCACGGCACCGCCCTGGGTGGTGGGCTGGAATCGGCTATTGCGTCGCATTACCGCATCGCTGCGCCGGATACCCGCCTGGGCTTTCCCGAGGTTTTGCTGGGCTTGCTACCCGGCGCTGGTGGCACACAGCGTGCGCCCCGCCTGATGGGCGTGGAAGTTGCACTGGATTTCATCGTTGCAGGCAAACCCATTGGAGCAGAGGCTGCGCTGGCATCTGGCTTGATCGACCGCATTGCAGAAGGAGATTTGCTGGAGGCGGCATTGGCCTATGCACAGGAACTTTTGGACGGTGGCGCCGGTCCGCGGCGCAGCAGCAGTTTGCCGCTCGATTCCAGTCATCTTGCAGAGGATTATTTCGAGCAAAAGCGCGTCGCCGTGGCTCGCAAAACACGGGGTGTGCCCGCCCCACAGAGCATCATTGACTGCGTTGAGGTTGCCACGAAACTCGATTTTGAGCAGGGCAGCGCTTTCGAACGTGACAAGTTCATCGAATTGATGAATTCGCCGGAATCGGCCGGGCTGCGCCATGTTTTCTTCGCCGAGCGCCAGACATCGAAGATCGAGGGTGTCGACCGGAACACACCGCTGCGGCCGGTAAATTCGGTGGGTATTATCGGCGCCGGCACCATGGGCGGCGGTATTGCGATGAACTTCGCCAACGCGGGCATTGCGGTTACCCTGCTCGAGCTTAACCAGGAAGCGCTGGACCGTGGAATCGGCATTTGCCGGAAAAACTACGAGCGATCAGCGGCAAGGGGTCGTTTTACGCTGGAGCAGGTCGAGCACTTCATGGGCCTGATCAGTGGCACCACTTCCTATGATGACCTGGCGGACGCCGATCTCGTCATCGAAGCCGTGTTCGAAGACCCACAGATCAAGTACGAAGTTTTCCGCAAGCTGGATGCGGTATGCAAGCCCGGCGCCATCCTGGCTTCGAATACCTCTTACCAGGACATTGACGCGATTGCCGCAGTTACTTCCCGGCCGCAGGACGTGCTCGGTATGCATTTTTTCAGCCCGGCCAACGTGATGAAACTGCTGGAAGTGGTACGCGGTGAAAAGACCGCGGACGATGTGCTGGCGACCGTGATGAAACTGGCGAAGAAAATCCGCAAGGTCGCGGTCCTGTCGCGGGTCTGTTACGGATTTATCGGCAATCGCATGCTGGGGGGTTATTTCCGTGAAGCCCAGATGCTGCTTCTGGAAGGCGCTACGCCTTCACAGGTCGACAGCGCGATGCAGGCATTCGGCATGGCCATGGGGCCACTGGCGGTGGGCGACCTGGCAGGGCTGGATGTCGGCTACAAGGCTCGCCAGGCGCTTCCGGACCGCCCGGACCATCCGGCGACACACGTCGCTGATCAGCTGGTCGAAATGGGCCGCATGGGTCAGAAAACCGGCGCAGGCTATTACCGCTACGATCCGGAGACCCGCAAGCGCCTGGCCGATCCTGAAGTAGAGGCCCTGATCCGCGCTGAGGCGGAACGGCTGGGTATCGAACCCCGTACCATCAGCGACGAAGAGATCGTGGCCCGTGTGATTTACCCGCTGATCAACGAGGGCGCCAGGATACTGGAAGAGGGGATCGCGCAGCGCGCCAGTGATATCGACATCGTGTATATCTACGGTTATGGGTTTCCCGCGCATCGCGGTGGACCGATGTTCTATGCCGATACGGTGGGTACTAAAGCGGTCTACGACAAGATTTGCGAGTTCCGCGATACGCTACGTGAGGCGGATTGGCAGCCTGCACCGTTACTCGAAAAATTGGCGGCTGAAAACGGGCGCTTCGATTCATAGGAGCGTATTTCCAGCCATGATTCATTCCAGAGCCGCAGAGCCGGGGTCAGACCACTTTCTTCTAAGAAAAGCCTTTCCGAACTTAAACGCTTCAAAGAAAAAGTGCTCTGACCCCTCGTCCGGAGCGCGAAGCGGTGTCAGTCTGGTTAATCGTCCATTCTTACGAAGCGTGTCAATAACAGAACCCGCTCCGCCAGTTCGAAAGGGGTCAGAGCACTTTTTCTTTGAGGGCTCTGCTGGTAACAAAAGCCTTTCTTACAAGAAAGTGGTCTGACCCCGGCCCGTTTGCCCGCAGGGCCAACACTTATAAATCCCAAATATCCCCATAAGCATGCCTCTTTCCGCAGTACCGGCAGGTGAAGGTTTCACCGCCGGTACGGAAAAAATGTGGCTGGACGTGCTGGTATGCACCAGGGAAGGTGACGCATTCGGTGTTCTTGCAGGAAATTTCCGAGAATTTGTAGATTTTCGGGGGCATGCTCAATCTGTACTTCCTCCGGACCGACCGGTCCTGGATGATGTTCAGGGTGCATCCCGGCGATACGGCGGCGAGCTTCTTCAGTTCGGTATGGCCGAATTCACGGATGTCGGGCAACGATATGATGCCTTTGAATTCCCTGGGGTCATTGGTATGAAATACGCCGTGGGAACTTCGGACATTCAGATTCAGGATGCGGCGGATCCTGTCCACCCGGTTCCATATTTCCGACTCAGGCTGTCCCTTGGCGATGTGATCGATCACTGTGCCCGTGTCAACTGGCTTGATCCCGACCTTGAAGCGGTCTTCAATGTGTGTTGTCCGGGTGACCGGGACCTCTGTGATGAAAGATTCCTCCTCCGCCTCATTCGCAGGGGAGTCCCCCTCGAAATCTGATCCCAACTGACCGGCGACCATCGCCAGTTCGATGATGCGGGTGAAGTATCCATTAATGCTCTGCTCTTCCCAGCCATTCAGCGGTGTGCCGTCCAGAAATGACGGTATGACCGGTTTTTCGCGATGGCGAGGCAGCGGATGGAAAAAACGTGATTGCTCGGGAAGGCGATCCAGGTATTCGCGACGGAACGTGACGGCCCGGCGGAGGTCGCCCTCACGTTCCCGCACTTCATCACCCATTCGCTCAAGCTGCAAGCGGGTGAAGTACCAGGTGTCGCTCACGTCACCGCCCGCCAGGTACTCCTCGATGCTCTCCCATTCTTTTACGTCGAACCCGTTGTCTTCCATACGGGATTTGTAGGATGGCGGGAGGGCAAGTTCCTCTGGAGCAACCAGGTCAACTTTGACCGAGCGGAACACTTTCAGTCCATCGGCCTTGGAGTGGATGGTCCGGCCGTTCTGAAGGTCGCCGATGAGGGCGACGTGGAGGTGGGAGTCGTCCCAACTCCTCTGTTCCAGGAAGGTGAATTCGTCCAGGTACTCCTGGGTGGGATGCTCATGCCGGCCGTCGCCTCCGTTGATGAACACCGGCCGCTCACGGCCGATCCGATCCGCGTAATCGCCGAGCTGTTCCTCAAGGGCCCGGCAAACGCCCTCCATCCTGGTCCGCATGACGAATATGGAACGCCGACTGTATCCGAACAGCATCTTGACCCCATCCACCAGGCTTTCGGATTTCTTGAATGACGATGAAGCCGCGTCGAAAATGTTGAGCTTGACGTTGTGGAATGACGCGGCGTTGCGGAAAGATTCCTTGGTGCGGGTGGAGTCCTCCAGGAACATGAGGTAGACGCCGAGTTCGGGATCGTTGATGCGGTACGGGTCCAGGTCGCTGCCGGCTTTCCAGGCCTCTTTCAGGCCTCGGGTTTTAGCATAGAGATAACGCTGTTCGTCAACGCTCAGGTCGCCGACAACCGCCAGGGTGCGGCCGTGCAGAGGGTTTTCTTTGCTCACTTCGGATCTGCTCCAGTCGGGCCTCCACCTTGAGGATGGAAACCGATAGTTTGAGGGTGTCCTCATTCGCAGTTTCTTCGCCACCTGAGCGAAGAAAAATGCTCAGGTGAAGGATATCGAAGTCCATGGCTTGATGGCAAGTTTAAGCGGGAAATACATGCCTGGTGCTCGCAATAGCATAGGCGGCAAGGGCATAATGTCTTCATTGGCGACGCAGATATTCAATAGAATTCATCGGAGGAATTACCATGCCGTTTAACCTCAGGAATCGCAGCTTTCTCAAGCTGATTGACTTCACCAAACGGGACCTGATCTACATCCTGGACCTGGCTCGGGACCTGAAGCGGGCCAAGTATGCAGGTACCGAGGTTCAGCACTTGCGCGGGAAGAATATCGCCTTGATTTTTGAAAAGGCGTCCACCCGCACGCGTTGCGCCTTCGAAGTGGCCGCCTATGACCAGGGCGCCAACGTGACTTATCTCGACCCGGCTGGCACACACATGGGCAGGAAAGAGTCCGTCAAGGACACGGCCCGCGTGCTGGGCCGCATGTACGACGCCATCGAGTACCGTGGTTCGGGCCAGCACATTGTCGAGGAACTGGCGCAATATGCCGGCGTTCCGGTCTTCAACGGCCTGACGGACGAGTTCCACCCTACGCAGATGGCGGCTGACCTGATGACCATGCGCGAGTATATTCCACAGCCCTGGCATGACTTCTCCTACGCCTACGTCGGGGACGCGCGCTCCAACATGGGTAATTCCCTGATGATCGCCGGCTGCCTGATGGGCATGGATGTGCGCATTGGCGCACCCAGAAGCCTTTGGCCGGATGAAGAATTGATCGAATATGCACGTAAACTCGAGAAAACGAACATGGGAACGCTGACTTTAACCGAGGACCCGCGCGAAGCGGTTGACGGTGTGCAGTTCATCCACACCGATGTGTGGGTGTCCATGGGCGAACCCACGGAGGTTTGGAAGGAGCGTATCGAGTTGCTAATGCCTTACCA
>JAIVWI010000040.1:0-19101 GCA_048636595.1 Oceanospirillum sp.
GGTCTTCCCTGAAGTTCCTGCCGAGCAAGTGTGCAGGGATTTCGCGCTGTTCCGCCCTTATGACTATTTCCGGCAACTGGCCGGATATCAGTTGCCAGAATGTCGGGGCAGCCTCTGACTGGCCATCCCGTGGATAGACGATGGTGACATCGATTAAAGCATCCAACTGCTCACTGAGCGCGAACAGGACCTGCCCCACGCCGCCAATCCTGGGCAGCAGCAGATTCCTGTAGGGGCTGTTTGTGGCATCGCGCTTCTCTACCGAAAAACGGGTTCCCTCCGGAAAATTCACCATCGCAACCGGTATGTCCCTGAATTTCTCACAGGCCTTGCGCGCATTTTCCAGGTCCTTGCCTTTCAGCCCCGGTTGGCGCGTCAGTTGCGCTTTTGATGCGCGTTTCATGAAAGGGTAATCCAGCGCCCACCAGGTAAGGCCCAGGAAAGGCACCCGGATCAACTGGCTTTTCAGGAAAAAACGAAAAAAGGGCAGGCGCCGGTTGAAGCAGCGCTGAAGAACGAGAATATCCACCCAGGACTGGTGGTTGCTGTTCACCAGGTAACAGCCTTTGCGATCCAGTGCTTGTGGAATTTCCACATCCCACCGGGTATTCCGGGAAAGAGATAACAAAAAATTGTTGATGGATGCCCATAGCTCGGCAATTCCGGAAAGAACCCTTCTGACAAAGTTCAGAGCGGCGGCCGGTGGAGCCAGGAACTTGCCGATGGCCAGCACGATAACGGCCGATGTCAGCACCAGCGTACTGATGGTCATAAGCAGCAGGGTAATGGAGCCCCTGACGATTTGTCCGGCTTTGTTGAACATGGTTTAGCAGGTTCTAACCCGAATGTTGCACGAAGGTTGTCTAACCCAACGGTTTGCGGAATTTCAGCGTCATGCGGTCGCTTTCGCCGATCGCCTGGTATTTTTCGCGGCAGGAAGCGATTTCATCTTCACCCTCGATATCACGGCAAAGGGCCAGTCCCGGTGGTAATGTCCACACACCACCTTCGTAGTCTTTGGTGTCCGCAGGGTTGGCATTTACCTCCGAGCGCGCTTCCAGGTACAGACCTGCGCCCCGGGCCAGGGCAATGATGGCTTCTTCGGAAACATAGCCCGTTTTGGCACTGGCCTGCAAATCCGCATTTTCATCTGCCCGGTGCTGAACCAGACCCAGGATGCCGCCCGGCTTCAATACGCGGGCAAATTCCGCGAAAATCAACTCCGCTGTGCCGGAAGACACCCAGCCGTGGGCGTTGCGGAATGTCAGTATCAGGTCTATGGATCCTGCTTCGCCCAGCGATGCAGATTCGGGAGGCGAAAATGCGACTATGGCTACCTGGTCATAAATACCGGCCGCGGCGGAAAACTTGTCCAGCAGGTCCTGCTGCAAGCGGTAGCGGTATTCAGGCTGGCCGGGGATATCAACATCGTAGCCGGCCACGATGAATTGACCGTGGTGACGCATTACCGGTGCGAGGACCTCCGTGTACCAGCCCCCTCCGGGCCAGATTTCCATCACGGTCATGCCGTCTTCCAGGCCCAGGAAAGTCAGTGTTCCCACCGGGTGACGGTAGCGGTTCCTGGCGGTGTTGGCTTCCGAGCGATGGTCCCCGAGCATGGCCTGCTCTATTCTCGCTTCAACCGGCAAATCGGATGCCAGGCATGTCAGGCTGGCAAATAGGCATAATGCTGCAATAAATGTTCTGTTCATGTATACATTCCCTGGCCCGGCATTCTCACCCGGGCGTTGCTGTAAGAGCGTGCTTGCGCGCGACCTTTTGAGAGTTATCGGCCTTTATGGGCTTCTTGCAAATCGGCCCCAAGGGACCTCTTACATTAAAAATATCGCTGGTCATACGGATGCCGGAGCCTGGAAGGCTTTCCTGAACGCCATTCCGATTCCGATTCCTGCAACTGAGGCCACCAGTATGATCACAGCCTCCACGTCCGCAAGGCCCTGGAAAGCGGCAAAAAGCCCAACCGCCATACCGCCCTTGACCCGGGAAAGGTCAAGTGTCTCCCCGTTGATGTCCCCACTCGAACACACCTGTTTTAACAGGAACATGTCCAGGGCCAAAACCAGCAGCACAGCCATGGAGAGCCACTCCAACAGGGAATCAGGGGCCTGGAAATAGCCCAGGCCGACATCGTGATCGATCATATAAACCACCATGCCGCCAAAACAGACCAGGCCGAAAAACCACTGGTGCCGGAGCGGGTCCTTCAGGGTGCCGTCGAAAATGAAAGCCAGTGCCGCTACCGCCCCGAAAACAGGGCTTTGAGTGGCGTACATAACCCAGAAGGTCAACAACATGACGATAACGGAATCAGACTTCAGGGCAGGCTTTCCGGTGCTGCGATTGACGATCCGCACCAGCCCCAGCGTGGCAAACACGATCAGGATTCCCGGGGAGTCAAAAGCGAGAGCGGCGAGCAGAGCCAGGGCCATGCTGATGAAAGCCGCCCAGTTGTCATCCGGAAACAACTCCCTGGCCATGGCCCAGGAACCGAAACAGATCAGGAGGAAGGAAATGGCCGCCTGCAGGACCTGGGTGGCCTGGCCGCCATCAAGCCAGGCGGTAACCGCACCCAGCAATGCCGCCAGGGGCATTAAGATCAGTACCGCCTTATTCGTCGGATATTCCGGTTCCAGCGGACGCCCGATAGACGTGTATTTGTATATCCGGTGGTGTGCCATGCCCTTCCTCTGTCGCAACATTGCCCTACATGCCACAATGATACCCAAATATGGCTACCCATATCAGCAGCCAATATTACAATCAATAATTTATAAATGGATCAGCCAGGCCCTCACTACACAAATAAGTACGACGATTGCCTCCAGCAAGGCCCGCACCGAATGGCGGGAAACGACGACTTCTGAGACAATCAGATTTGCGATCCTCTTTTGTTAGTAAGCAACAACATCAGGGTGGATGGGGTATTTTTAAAAAAAAACTCATTTACATCTCGGAATTTAACGAATTTCTAATGTAAAATAGGTATCATTGGTAAAACCTGTGCTGTGCATGTAGAAAAAAGATAAAATATTTTGTCAGCACTTGGGTCAAATTCTTGTCCTGTAGGGACAAGTACGGGAGCAAGCAAGCAACTATTATTGCCCATAGCAACATAGACGAGGGATGATTTTGTCGTGGTGGTGATATTGACTGTGACGTAAATCAGCCTGATAACTTGACCCACAAAGGCTCCAGATGATGGTCTCTGATAACAAAATCGAACAGAAAAACAGACATCTAAACCAGAATTCAATGCATCCGACACCAATTAATACAGCATTAACGGTCAAGACGGACGGATTTATCAACCTGGTCGATGCGCTGGAATATGCGGCTAAAGGTGACTCCGGGTTTAATTTTTATGGCCATCGGGGTGATCTTGAATCCGTTCTGTCCTATCGCGATTTGCGCGACGAGGCCAAAGTTCTGGCCAGACGCCTGCTCGGCCTGGGATGTAAACGAGGGGATCGGGTCGGCATCATTGCTGAAACCGACCCGATGTTTCATCGCTTCTTTTTTGCCTGCCAGTACGCAGGGCTGATACCAATCGCCCTGCCCGCCGGAGTACAGCTCGGCGCCCACAAGGCATACGTTGGCCAGATTCGGCGAATGCTGGAAAGCTGTGGCGCGACTATTGCTGTCGCCCCGGCATCGCATGTGGCTTTCCTCGAAGAAGTCTCAGACGATCTCGATCTGCTCATGTCCGGTACACCGGAGGATTTCGACTCGCTTCCGGAAAAGGAAGTGGAATTCGTTGCACCCTCTGCGGAAGACATAGCCTACCTGCAGTACACGTCCGGCAGTACACGATTCCCGCGCGGTGTAGAGATCAACCATGAAACGGTTCTGAACAATATCCGCGAAATCGCCAAATATGGCCTCAAACTGACCAACGAAGACCGCTTCGTGTCCTGGCTTCCTTATTATCACGACATGGGGCTGATCGGGTTCATCCTGGTTCCCCTGATTGCCCAATTGTCCGCCGATTACCTGCCAACACGAACCTTTGCCATGCGGCCGAGGTTGTGGTTGAAGCTCATTTCGGATAACCGCGGCACGATTTCATCCAGCCCGACATTCGGTTACGCACTGTGCGCACGCCGGTTGCGGTCTTCAGATTATGAGCGCTATGACCTCACATCCTGGCGTGCAGCCTGTGTCGGAGCCGAACAAATCAACCCGGTACCGCTGAAAGCGTTCGCGGAAGCCCTGGCGCCTTGCGGCTTTGATGAAAAGGCTTTCGTCGCCTGTTACGGCATGGCGGAGTGCGTCCTGGCCATCAGTTTTGCACCATTGGACCTGGGCTTGAGCGTCGATTACGTAGACCAGGACATAATGACAACCACCGGGGAAGCGGTTCCAATTGATCCAACAGCCGCCAATGTAGCCTCTTACGCCGATTGTGGCTTACTGTTACCGGGCTTTGAATTTTCAATTCGCGACAACCAGGGTAATCAGGTAGCAGAGCGTCAGTGCGGTGAGATCTACTTGAAAGGCCCGAGCGTAATGAGCGGTTACTTCCAGGACGAGGAGGCCACACTGGCCGTGCTGGATAAAGACGGCTGGCTGGACACCGGTGATATCGGTTACCGGGTCGAAGACCGCATATTCATCACGGCGCGAAGCAAAGACGTCATTATCATCAAGGGCCGCAATATCTGGCCGCACGATATGGAAGTCGTCGCTCAACGCGTCGAGGGTGTTCGCCTCGGCGGAGTGGCATCATTTTCAATCTCCGGCTTCGGCGATGAGGAACTCGCTATCCTGGTCGTTGAAACACGGGAGAGAGACCCGGCTCAGCGTGACAGGCTGGCGCACGAGATAACCGAATTGATGCATGAGCATTTTGGTATCAATGTCATCATTGACCTGGTCAAACCGGGAACCCTGCCGCGTACGTCTTCCGGCAAGCTTTCCAGGTTCCAGTCCCGGGAGGCTTTCCTGGAACGCCGGAAAGCCCCTGCCCTGCACCTGCCGGGAACCATGGAAACCCATCGAAAAATCGCCTGAATTGGCAAGTGCGGCCAGTGCAATATGCGGGCTAGTTCAATAGATGCCGTATTGCTCACCGGGGCTACGGGCTTCATAGGCCAGCGTCTGCAAAAAGCCCTGTTGGCCAATGGCAGGCAGGTAAGCGCGCTGGTCAGGCCGTCATCATCAAACAAGGATCAACTGCTGCCCGGCGTCCACAGTACGCTGGCTGATCTGTCAAATTCCGATAAGCTGGCATCTGCCATAGCGGATAGCGAAGCCGTGATCTACTGCGCCGGATCAGTACGTGGCAGAAACCTGGATGACTTCAGGGCAGCCAATATCGCCGGCGTCCGGTCAGTGGTAGATGCGATGAACCAGTCCGGCTCAGAAACACCCCTGTTGCTGATCTCTTCCCTGGCCGCCAGCCGGCCCCGGATTTCGGATTATGCCAACAGCAAGTTCCTCGGGGAGCAGGAAATCATCCGTCACGCAAGGTTTCCATGGACAATTTTCCGCCCACCAGCAGTGTATGGCCAGGGGGACAGGGAGATGATGCCCATATTGAAACTGGCCCGAAAGGGAATCGTGTTCCCCGCCGGGCCGGTGCAGCAGAAGCTTTCACTCATCCATGCCGACGACCTGGCTGCAGCCACGCTTGCCTGGCTCGAGTCATGGCCTGCTTGCCGGGAGCAGATTTTTTCACTCGACGATGGGCATTCCGGCGGGTACGATTGGCGGGAAATTGCTGAGACAGCCAGTGGAGGCAAATACCATTCATTCAGAATACCCGGCCCGCTCCTGTTTGCAGCCGCAAATGCCAACCTGCTGTTGTCCGGCCTGTTCGGCTACTCACCCATGCTGTCGCCGGGAAAGGCAAGGGAACTGACTCAGGCAGACTGGTTATGCGACAATCAATCCCTGACCCGGGCGACCGGATGGTCTCCGGCAATTGACCTGGAAAACGGCCTGAAAAGAACTTTTGGCAATCACGAAAACGAGAATTCGGAGACGTAAATGAATACGCGTTTTGATGAAATTGAAAACAAGGTCAAAGCACTGCTCGCCAGCTACCTGGAATCCAGCGGGCATCCTGAGCTGGAGAAGCATGGCGAGATTACCGGGGCCACCAACCTGGCCTCGGATTTCACCCTGGATTCATTCCAGATCATGGAGTTCCTGATGGAAATGGAAGAGTCCTTTGACATCATGATCGATATGAACAATCTGTCAAATGCCCACACGGTGAATGAGCTGGCAAAAGTCGTCGACAGCCTGCTCGAAAATTAGCCCGCATACCCATGGCCTTACTGGAAAAATTTGCATCAGCCGCAGCCATCCGTGACACGCTCGGCGCCAGCGGACAGGATCCGACAAACGTCGTTATCGACCAGATTATTTCACCTACCGAAGGACTTGTAGGGGGCCGCCACACGATACTCGCCGGAACCAACAATTACCTGGGCCTGACTTTCGATCCTGCTTGTGTAGCAGCGGGTAAAAGAGCCATAGAGGAGCAGGGTACGGGGACGACGGGATCGCGTATGGCCAATGGCAGTTTTGCGACGCATGCCGCCCTGGAACGTGATCTGGCCGACTTTTTCCAGTTGCCCTATGGCATGGTCTTCTCAACCGGATACGCGGCGAACCTGGGTACCCTGACCGCGCTGGTGAAACCCGGTGACACGGTTTTACTCGACGCCGACTGCCACGCCAGCCTGTATGACGGCTGCCAGATGAGCGGCGCCACTATTTACCGCTTCCGGCACAATGACATCAAAAGCCTGGAAAAGCGCCTGCAGCGCCTCGGCGACATGGCGGAAAACTGCCTGGTTATCACCGAGGGCATGTTCAGCGTGCTGGGTGATACCGCACCCCTGGCAAAAATCGTGGAATTGAAAAATCGATACGGCGCCTTGCTGCTGGTCGATGAAGCGCATTCACTCGGTGTTTACGGCGAAAGTGGCTGTGGCGTCGCCCAGGCTGAAGGTGTACTGGGGGAAATCGATTTCGTGGTCGGTACATTCAGTAAAAGCCTGGGCGCGATGGGTGGCTTTTGTGTCAGCCCGCACCCGGAACTGGACTTGATTCGCTACGTTTCCAGGCCGTTCATCTTCACCGCCTCATCCAGCCCCTCGATCATAGCGAGCACGCGCGAAGCCTTGCGCCAACTGAGGGCCCGGCCGGAACTTCGTGAAACCCTGTGGCGAAACGCCAACCGCCTGTACGAGGGTCTCCAGGCACTCGGCTTGCACCTTGGCCCGGAAGTCAGCCCGGTGGTTGCCGTACGCCTGAACAAAAAAGAGGATGCCCTGTCCTCCTGGAACCGTCTGCTCGAAGCCGGCGTCTACACGAACCTGATGATCCCGCCGGCATCGCCCGACGGTTTCAGTTATCTTCGTTGCAGCGTCAGTGCCGCGCATACACCGGAACAATTGGAAGGAATCATCAGCGCTTTCGCGCACTTGTAAGAGGTCGCTTGCGGCCGACAATCTGTATTTTTGTTAGAAACCGTCGGCCGCAAGCGACCTCCTACATGATCCGTTTGATCAGCAAACTGGTCAGTGTCAGAACCAGCAGGGAAGACGTGATTGCCGCCAGGCCAGGGCCAATCAGCCCGGTAACCGGGGTCAGAACAAAAAACATTGCCACGTAGGTAATGATGCCGATTATGTGAATCCGCAAAATCGAGGCGGCCTTGCCCATCGCGTAAACCGCAGCACGCAGCGATGCGCCGGCAAGTTCAAATGTAGCCGCCAGCAGCATCAGGCTGAGCAGCGGCGCCGCAGCGACATATTCCTCACCCACGACCCCCAGTATTGGCCGGCCGATAAACAGGGAAAGTACAAGCAATACCAGGCCGGCGGCACCCGCGTAAAAGGCCGTCTTCCAGAGTACGGTTTGAAAGCCCTCATCCTGTGCATGGAAGCTCCTGGTGAGATCCGGAAAAAGTACTTCGCGTAACATGACAGCCGGCCCGGTTAGCACGGTTGAAAATTCCCGCGCCAGGCGGAATAGCCCGGCTGCGGCTGGCCCAAGCAAAGCGCCGGCCAACAGTGTCGATACATGTTTGGGCAAGAGGTCAATATTGGTCTGCCAATACACCACCCCGATAAATTTCCAGAACTCTCGCTGCCGCTCACGAATCTCCTGCCAGCGGAATCCACTCCACAGGCCGGTACCCATATGCGCCTTCAACTCTTTCAATCCCCGCACGGTCATGTAGATATGCCCAATGGCAAAAGCCGACCCCCAGGCGACGATAAATACCGGCATCGGCGCATCCAGCGCCCAGGCAATGGAAACCATCAGGAGGCGCAGAGCCGGTCCGACAGTGAACTGGACACCGAGCGCATCGAAGCGGTCATAAATACGCAGGATACCGTTGGGTGTGCCATTGGCCGTGGCCAGGATGACAAGGCTGTACATAGCTGCCCAGGCCACCATATCGTTGTCCCACTGCAGGAAATGCCCGGCCAGCGATGCAGCGGAGACACCAAGAATCGTCGCCAGCAATGCGGCGGCCATGTCGATCATCATGGTTGAACGCAACAGGGATCGCAGGCCGCTGTCGTCTCCTGCCTCGCCAAGAGGTATTCCAAACCGGACGATGGTCTCGAAAGTCCGGAAATTCAGGGCGCCGCGAACCACCATGACATAGGTATGCAACAGGATGATCAGCCCGAACTCGGTGGCCGACAATGCGTTGGCCATCAGGGCGGTAGCAGAGACGGAAAAGACCGCCGCAATCCCCCGCCCACGCAAGACGACACCAAAATTCTTCAGAACCCTATTCAACACGCTGGGCACCCGTTTATAAAACTAACCTGCATAGTGCACCAGTCTCCCGAATGATGGCGACGGACAGGTGCGTCTGGACGCCGTGCTGGACTGAATCCCATAGCGCAAGCTATGGGTTGAGGGAAGCTCGGTGTCCAGGCGTGCATGGATAAGCCAGCATCGGGATACTGGTGCACTATGCAGGTTCCTAATCATTGGAACGCACCCTGCCGGTAGAGACGCCAAAGCAGGGGCCAGACAAAAATCAGCGGGTATTTTCTTTGCAGGCTGGTGGGTTCGATGTAGACACCCGAATGGCGCTTTATTTTCCACAGCAGGTAATCCAGGCCACCTGTAAAAGTCATGGCAGCTTTAAACAGGCGCAAAAAAGAGAGTAACTTGCCCTGCATCCGCCTGAACCACCATCCGGCCTTTGATTTGCGCCTGGTATGGTTACTTGTCGTATTGATGAATTTTTCTTCCTGTTCAGCTTTCTCGAAACCCAGGCCCCGCCCCGCCAGCGCCGCGGTGATCGAGGTGTAGTAATCGGGCCAGTAACTGAACAGCTTTTGTGCGTGCCCCGGTGGTTCAGACCGGAGTTCACACTGGTAGCTCAGACTGAGGCCCCTGGCCCACACATCCTTTGCACTGAAAGTATCCGGCAGAGTGGGTACGACCCTGCGCGTGAATGTCGCCGCAGCCGTGGCGACTGCGCAAACCAACCGTTGTTTCGTGGAGTCATCCCGGCACCAGAGTATCCCGCAGGGCTGGGCAAACCGGCCCCAGAAATAGGAATGAAAATCAGAGCGGACCGCATATTCAAATCGGTCCATGGTCAGCAAAGCGTACTTGGCGCGAATTTCATCCGGTGGGGAGCCGTGTTGAATCTGGTACACGTTGGGTGGCAGCGCCTTCGCCAGCCAGCCTTGCCAGGCTTTGGGCATGGAGCCGTAGCTGTCCAGCAGCACATAGAAGTCCAGCAAGGTGTCGCGCTTGCCGCGCAGGTAGGAACCGTAAATCAGGACAGCCAGCAGACCGGCCCCATACCGGTCCTGAATCTGCGCCAGCAACTGATCTCTTTGTTCATCCGGAAAGTCACAGGTACTGGACAATTGTTCGGAGACCAGCTTGTTTAAACCTTCATCCATAAGCGCCCCGTGTGCTTCCGAACAGTCGGAAAGCCCGTGCATTTGGCCCTTCAGCAACGGAATCTGCATTCAGCCAGGAGTCCAATGGTCCCTTCCTTAACCGGCTGACTCCCCCCTGCAACAGGCGCACAAACAATACCATGGTTGTCAGCACTGTCCAGAAAGTCACCGCGATAAAACCCCACTCCGGGCGCCCGATGATCGCGCTCACGGTCAGGATGATCAGGCAGGGGTTTCGCCGCGCCGTGACCAGGCGGAAATATGCATCAAATGGCCTCCAGGTGAAGACATTGCAGTTGCCCAGCAGGGGAAACAGGCCTTCCACCACACGGCCCGCAACATAGCCGAACACGATCATCCGGTACATATCCACCTGGTCGAATCCCAACACGGGCTGAAAACCACTCAAGGACATCCCCCAGAATATATACCAGAACGGCGGGTGAAACAGATCTGTCAGATGATCAAAAAGGTGTCCGAATTTGCTGGACTGAACGGTTACACGAGCCAGCTTTCCGTCTACGGTATCGAGAAAGGTCATCGTCCATCCGGCGGCCAGTCCGGCCAGGTAATGACCATGAAGAAACAGGTAACAGGCCGCGATGACGAGCACAAATCCCACACTGGTCACCATGTTGGGAGACAGCTTGAGATTTGCCGCAGCGTGAACCGCCGTTCTGGCCGGGCGGGGCCACACGAATTTTGTGACCAGGTCGGTTATGCCCTTGTAGGCATTGCCGTACAGCAGGTTTTCCATCTCCTGCTTTTTTTCCCCGCGAACGAGCTCCAGCAAAGGCGTCTTTGCGCTCAGGAGCGCCTGATCGAAGGCGGCAAGTTCATCCGGAGCAATGTATGCCAGTCCATCCGGCTTGGTTTCAGTATGTCCCATGATGTAATCCTGGCAGGTGGCCGCGAGACCGGAGTCCGCGATCACAGCGGCAGGCCGGTCGTCACCGGGGTGTGTCAGTACCGTATTTTGCCGTTGCAACAGGCCTGCAAGCGTTCGGATTTCGAACAGAAAATGACCGTTCAGAAGCAGGACACGTCCCGAAGACGGCATTTCGCTTCCTGGCTTGATGAGTTCAACATCACCTATCGCCTTCAGCTGGCGGCTTATTCTTTCTCTTGATGAAAGCCCCCACAGCTTCACAGGAGATTCTTCAAGTACAAGGGCGTGCGTGATCATGGTATTGCTCACTTTTCTTATTGCGGGATACCGGTGCAATGTGCGGGCCAGTCGATTATAGTCAGCCTGCTTATGGTCGGCAAAACTCTCGCGGATTTTTTTCCTGGATATTTACATGCGGCTGATTCAACTCACAGACCCACACCTTAGCAGCCTGGAGTCGTTCAGCTTCCTGAGCGTGAAAGGAAAACGGAAATCCGGCTATCTTTCCTGGTACAGGAAGCGCCGCTACATCCATCGACCTGAAATTCTCGAGCGGCTCACACAGGCCGTGCAGGATGAATCTCCGGACCAGATACTGCTGACCGGTGACCTGGTTCATATTGGCCTGGAGGATGAAATAATCGAAGCAGCACGTTGGTTACGACGGCTGGGCTCCCCCGAGCAGGTCATGTTGATCCCGGGTAACCACGATAATTACGCAGCAGATTCGCAAGCTGCGATGAATCGCCACTGGTGTGATTATTTGCCCGCACAGGAAACGGGAGTCAATGAATATACCTCCGGCTACCCGGTTGTCCGCACCATTGGCGGTGTGCGCTTGATTGGTGTCAATACGTCCTGCGTAACCCGGATTTTTTCAGCAGAAGGCGAGTTGGGCAAGGCGCAATTATCCCGCCTTCGGGAAGCCCTCGGCGGGCCGGTATCCGGCCCGGCAAGCGAATCTCCTGACCGCTCTGAATTCACTTGCCTGCTGATACACCATCCGCCCCTGCCGGGAATGACAAAGCAGCGTAAAGCCTTACGGGATGCCGGAGATCTGCAACTGGTCATCGAAGAACGACAGCCGGACCTGGTCCTGTATGGGCACCTCCATTGCAATCGTGAAGGGCAGCACGGGGAAGTCCGTACATTCTGCACGGCATCTGCATCCAGCGTAAGTAACGCTTCATACCGGGTATTTGACGTGGAAAAGACGGATGACGGCTGGCATTGTCATATGCGCTTGATGTCCCTGGACAAGAACCATGACGCAGGAGCAGGCTTCACAGTTGCTGGGGAACTCAGCTGGATCAGGACTTTGTAAAGAACATGTCGCTGTTAACCGCAACTCATGTATTTTTTAGACTGGATTTTCGCGGGCGGGGATGCCAGAACTGGGCCGTTACCGCGCCTGCAAGCAACACGAGCACGGGCGCCATGATGGTCACTGAAGGCAGCAGGCCAAACAGGTTCGCCATTTGCCCGCTCAGCTGTTGGACCAGGTAAAAAGCAATGCCGATTATCCCGCCAATTATGACTCTCTGGCTGGCTGAAATCGACCGTGTGGATCCAGCCATCATGGGCAGGGACAACAGCCCCATGGCGATTACCGCGACAAAGATGCTCATCTGTGTCCAGAAAATCACGCGCAAGTGATGCGTATCCAATTCATTTTCATCCAGGTGACTGATGTAGCGCAACAATTCGTAGGGAGCCAGTGATTCCAGTGGAAGTATCAGGATATCTGCCTTTTCCCTGGACAGTAATCCCGTCCATTTCAGCTGTGGAAACCGCTCCTCAGACACCACCATGCCATCCAGCCTGGTGCGCACCACGTTTTTCAGCAACCAGGTGTCCACACCGGTAATGGTCGCCTGCTCCGCCTGGATCAATTGCCGGAGTTTGCCGTGTTGGTCTGTGCTGTAAATTTCCACTTTACTGAGGATGCTGTTGAACAGAACATCATTCACATGGACGATCCTGTTACCGCTGCGCGTCCAGAATTCCAGCCTGCCCGCAGCATCCACGGAGGTTTCCTCCAGCGACCGGGAACGTAATTGCGAAGCTTCACGCTCGCTGACCGGGATCAGCAGAGATTGCATCAGCGCCATCAACACGGCCATTAACAGGGAAACCAGGAACACTGGAAAGGCCATGCGCGCCCGGGACATCCCGGCTGCCCGGGCC
This sequence comes from Oceanospirillum sp., assembly GCA_048636595.1. GTDB lineage: Bacteria > Pseudomonadota > Gammaproteobacteria > Xanthomonadales > SZUA-36 > JAJRRA01. The sequence continues at coordinate 12,997 of JAIVWI010000040.1, forward strand.
GCGATCAACTCCTGGTGATTGGCCATGGCTCCCAGGCCCATCAGCCCGCCCAGTAATGCGGTAACAGGCAACAGGTCCACCGTTATCCTCGGTAAGGTATACAAAACCACCAGGAAGGCATCCAGTTGCGTGAAAGCCCCTTTACCCACATCTTCCAGTTCTTCGGCAAGCGTCAGGAAACTGAACAGGGCCAGCAGCAGAAACAGAACCGGCAACACGCCCTTGATAAAATGCCCCATGATATAGCGGTCCAGGATGATCACGGCTGCCTGCCCTGCTTTCGCGGAAACTTGCGGACGAACTTTAACCAGGGCACATAAAGAACAAAGACCAGCAAGCCGAGCAACGCGGGCACCCACCATATTCCCGGTGAATCCCCACTTTCCACCCAGGTACGGCCCACATCCAGCAAGTTGAAATACACTGCATAAATCACGATGGCGGCCAGCATCCGGGCGTAACGCCCCTGACGCGGCTTGCAACGGCTGAGCGGTATGGCCAGCAGGGCCAGCAACATGGCGGACAGCGGCGTGGACAGGCGCCACTGGAATTCGGCCAAATCTACCGTGTCGCCCGAGTCCAGCAAACTGAAGGTGCTGGTTGACTTTGTCTTGTAACCCACCGGATCAGCTTCAGCTGCCGGAATCCACAGGGAAAAGGTTCCCAGCTCCGCGGACAGGTCCGGACCATCCGCTACCTGCTTGTAGATATTCACGTCCATCAGTACCAACCGGTGATATCCGGGCCTGGCCTCGAATTCCATGCGCCCGGCGGCCGCAGTAATCACCTGCAGGTCATCATGTTTCCGTGTACGAATGAACACTTTTTCCAGCTCAGCGCCCCCACCCGAAATTGTATTGATGAAAACAGTCCTTCCAGAATCCCCGAATGTGTAGAAACGCGCGGGATGAATGCGGTCGACTTCGGTCGAGGCCTCGGCCTGCGCTTTGATCCGGTAAGATTCCGCATAGGCCCACGGTCGAACGAAAATGGAAAAAAGGGCGATCAGAACCGCCAGCAGGAGAGCAAACCCGACGATGGGCTTGAGCAAACGCATTTCACTGATCCCACTGGCTCTCATGGCGTAAATTTCAGAGTCACTGTACAACCTGCCCAGGCCGATCATGACCGCAAGATACAGGCTGAGAGGCAATAATATTTCAAGAGAAATGAGTGCTTTGAGCAATGTCAGCTGGATTACTTCTGAAGCGTGCAACAGCCCGGCATTGGCATCGATCAGGAACCGTGTGAGGGCAAAGGTAATAAAAATCGCGACCAGCACAACGCTTACGGCCAGGAAAGGCACACTGATTTCATGTCTCAGGTAACGATCAATAATCATGCCTGGCTGAACCTGCTCGATGGAAATTGCTATGATCAGGATTGATTGCAGGTCAATTTATCATGCACAGACCCGAAAACACTATTAATCAATGGCGCCCTGGTCAACATCTTGTACTGATTCTTGTCTTGGCCGGGACCCTGCTGTGCGCAGGCCTCGCCCTGGCGGCCGGTGAAAGGCTCAACGGATTCTCGGCGGGTGACACCATCACGATCCAGGCTGATAATGCCTGGGAAGATGTGGCGCCCGATACCATTCAATTCAGCGGCCATTTCGAATTGAAAGCACGTGACTGGTACCTGTCCGCCGACCAGGCGACATTGTACGGAAACCTGGATGACCCTGAAACCGCGATCCTGACGGGATCACCGGCGAATATTCAGCTGGAAACCGTTTCCGGTGACCGGATTGAGACCATAACAGGCGTTGCTGAGCGTATCGTCTACCAGCGAGCCACCAACCGCATCAGCCTGGTGGGCGGGGCCAGTCTATCGAGAGCCGGACAGACGATGCAAAGCGAAGAAATCGAGTACGACATTGATCGGGACCTCATCCTGGCTGGTGGCAGCCAGGGCGTACGCATCCGGGTAAAACCGGAAGATTAATCTTAGTGTAGTGTCTTCACTTCTCGAGGAAGGCGTGCAAGCCGGGGGCAATGTTCTCCAGATGCTTCACACTCACATGGACAGGCCAGGTTTTTACCACGGTTTCAGCGTAGGCCAGGTCCACGGGATCATCCACCTCGCACCAGCTCAAACCATGGATCGAACTGATTCCAACCACACCGGCCTGGGCGAGTTCATCGATGGCAGACAGGTACCAGCGCGTGAGTCCGTCACCCTGGCGCATTAATTCCTCGACCTTTTTAACGAAAATTTCAGCACCATCGGCATTGAAATACATCATGCCAATGGACTCACCGTTCACATGACTCAGGTCCAGCCGTTTTCCAACCCGGCACAGGCGGCTGCCTTCAGCCCAGATCTTCATGTCATCGTCGTCATAGGAGATCTTCTGATCCGTCGCGAGGGTAATTGGATAACGGGTGACGTCTTTAAACAAGCGTTGCATCACATCGGTCTCGAACAAGGTATCGCCATTGATCAGGACAAAGGGGCCATCCATTTCCCCCCGGGCAATCCAGCAGGTTCCCAGGTTATCGGACTGCGCATAAAACGGGTTATACAAGGTACGGGCACGAATGCCCTTCACGCGCTTGACGATTTCTTCCACTTTCTCGTGACCAAAACCAGTGACGACGACAACTTCTTCGACACCGGCAACTGACAATTCCCTGATCTGCCACTCAAGAATTGACAACCCACCCGGGCGCAAACAGCACTTGGGGGTTACCTCGGTCAGGGGCAATAGCCTGCGACCCTGACCTGCACTCAAAATAATGGCTTTCACGAATTAATTCCTCTTAATTACCCGGCTGGCATCCTGTAAAAAAACCTGTACCGGGCTAATGAATGATCGAGATTTTACACTGCCGGGGTTAATAATTCATAAAGTTCCATCCACCAACAGAACGTGAATTTACTATAATGTTCCCCGCCTTCCACATCTTGTCCTTTCCGGACATCAGTTTGACCTGTACGACCTGCCCGTCAATAAACACTTCCGCTGCTTTACAATGACAGGTAAATTAGGTTCAACGCGCCAGGATATCCATATGCTGATTGACCTTCGGGATGCATCCATCCCCACCGAACTGGACACTGACGTCTGCATTGCAGGTGCGGGCGCTGCCGGCGTCGCACTGGCCAGGAGCCTGGTGAAGCGGGGTCATGATGTTTGTCTTCTGGAAGCCGGCGGTATGGACTTCGACCAGGCTACACAGGACCTGTGCGCCGGTCAGATTGTGGGCATGGAATACTACGAACTGGAGCATTCCCGGCTGAGGTTTTTCGGCGGCACGACCAATATCTGGGGGGGACGAAGTGTCCCGCTTGACCGCATGGATTTTGAAAAACGGGACTGGGTGCCGCACAGTGGGTGGCCTATTAGCCTGGACGATTTGCAGAGTTATTACCGGATCGCCCACGACTCGCTGGAGCTGGGCGAATTCGACTACACCCATGACATGTGGGACAAGCTGCAACTGGCTCCCATAGACTTCGATCCCGATGAAATTGCCCACCAGTTCTGGCGCTTTGACACCAAGGAAGAACGCTTCAACAACACACAGGTCGATGATCTCCTGGCAGCCGGTAATGCCCGCATGGTACTGCATGCCAATATCGTGCAGGTGCAGGCAGACGAATATGCCCGGACTATCAGGCAGATCAACGCCAGCACACTGGAAGGAAAGCAACTGAAAGTGCGAGCGAAGCATTTCGTGCTGGCTTGCGGCGCGATCGAAAACGCACGCCTGCTGTTGATATCCAATGATATAGAAGCCGGTGGAGTAGGTAATTCCAATGACCAGGTCGGCCGTTACTTCATGGAACACCCCCACGGCCGCATCGCATACATCAAGACGGATGATCCGGCCTGGTTCTGGGCCCAGTACCGCAAAAGGTATCCGCTGTCAGGCCCGCCGGTAGCACCGGCACTGGTGGCGTCACAAACCCTGCAAAGAGAAAAGAGGATTTTGAACAGTGCCGCCACCTTCAAGATTCAGCGCAACCCGGAATTCGGCCTCGGCATGAGCAAAAAGGTGTATTTGAACCTGAAGCACAGCCTGTCTGCGTCGAAGTCGAACAGGCGCTTGTGGCATATCTACCGCGGGATGCAGGATTGGCTGCAGCACCATCTGTCGATGACCCTGCTACGCACCGCCACCAGGGCCCGGGGCATGGAGCTTTACCTCATGGCCCGGGCGGAACAGGCGCCGAACCCGGCCAGCCGCGTACTGCTTTCCGATCAAAGCGATGCCCTGGGCTGCCGCAAGGCTGACCTGGATTGGCAGCTCTCGGAACTGGACAAACGATCGGTGCTGGAGCTCGCCCGGGCCGTGGGACGGGAATTCAGCCGCCTGGAATTGGGCCAGCTGCAAACGTCGCCCTGGCTGGAAGATGGAACAGCAAGCTGGCCGGTGGATCCAACCGTCGGTAACCATCCGATCGGCGGTTACCATCACATGGGCACCACCCGGATGAGCGCTACGCCAGGCGCCGGGGTAGTGGATTCAAACTGTACCGTTCACGGCTACGATAACCTGCATATTGCCGGCAGTTCGGTGTTCACCACCGGTGGATGGGCTAATCCAACCCTGACCCTGCTGGCGCTGACGCACCGGCTGGCGGACCACCTGGACGGATTACTGTAAGAGGTCCCTTGGGGCCGAAGGGTTTTATTACAGCTTGTGCTCAATTAGCAAGTACAGTTCGCGCCCAAGGACGCTCTCACGAGAACTGTAAGAGGTCCCTTGGGGCCGAAAGGCTCTGGAAAGGTCGGCCCCAAGGGACCTCTTACAGTGCTTGTTGATCACTCTTGAGGATTTTCACCGCCAGGTCCCGGTCGGCAACCGAGTCCACATCCACCGCTGCCCGAGGCACCTTGATCAGGACGTATCCTGCGCGGCAACCCATTACGCCAGAAAGAGACTCCAGCGCCTTGTCCAGTGACAAACGTCCAAACAGGTAGCGGAGCAGTAAACCCATACCAAGACGGCGCACCATCCGCCAGGGGCGCTTGCGCTGAGCCTCCACTTCTTGCCAGGCAACGGGGCCGGCCTTCCCTTCCCGGTTCAGGATGGCAAACAGGTTGGTGCCGCAATACTGGCCATCACTGAATTTCAAAACGGTTCTTTTTGATTCCGGGTATGCCGCATGGACTATCGCGTAAGGCGCCAGCCCGACCACAACGTCAACATCCATCTTCACCGCCTCGCGGCAGAAGAAATCCACCAAATCCGGCGTAAGCAGGGCATGATCACCCGCAGTCAGCAAAACGGGAAAACGGTCCAGTTGTTCAAGGGCAGCCAGCGCACTGGCGCTGGGCCCGGATTCCGGGGCTGTCCACTGAAAGGAACTTCCGCTGAGAATTTGCCGGAATTCCTCGTTATCCCGGTAAATTTCTTGCACCGGACCGCACAGTAAACCACCTTCAACCATTTCACTGGCCTCAAGTGCATCAATTACCCTCGCCAGCGCCGGCTTGCCTGCCACATCAACCAGCACGCTGGCTGCGAGGCCCAGTTCCCGGCTGAATGCGCTGCCGCCCGGGCGTTCACCGGCAAGCACCACTGCGGCAAATTTGTTCAACCCGGGCGTCACAGGCACATCACGTTTCAAAGCAGTGATTTTCGATACAAACGATATCGTTTGCTCACGACACCTCCTACTTTCTCAATAATGTTCCTGATCCCCTTGTTCTGTTCCAGGATCCAGGACATCTCCATCATTTCCATATTTCTTTTCATTGTCGGCTTGTACAAGGCCTGAATGCTCCGGAAGGCCAGTGCCGGGCCCAGGCGGGTATTCTGGTACTTCTGACGCACCCCCATCAGGGCAACCCGGGCGGTTTTCGGCGAGCGAACCTTGAGCCGCCACAGGAGCTTCGCCCAGCCAAAAGGAAGCAGCCTGCCGTCCAGGTCGGCGATTACCTCATTCAGGTTGGGAATCAAAATCATAAACGCCGCAGGCTCACCATCAACTTCAACAATCCAGCTGAAATCGGGCGGCATGATCATGAACAGTTCCTTTCCGACCGCGTTAAATTCCTTTTCGGTGAATGGAACAAATCCCCAGTTACCGGACCAGGCGTCATTGAATATGCTGCGCAGCGTCTCCAGTTCCGCCGCCTTATTTGTTCGA
>JAIVWI010000041.1:0-18388 GCA_048636595.1 Oceanospirillum sp.
TATGTTGTCTTTCCCTGATCAAGGATACAGCCCAAGAACATGATGTCGCTATCAGTGTCCACGCCCCCTATTTCATCAACCTCAATGCAGATGATGAAGAATGGCCAAAATCTAGGAAGCGATTAATGGATGCCGCTCATTATGGATACCTGGCGGGAGCCACTGACATTGTGTTCCATCCGGGATCGTACTTCGGGAAATCACCTGAGGATGTTCTACCCATCGCCATCGACCGCCTAGCGGGATGCCTTGAGGAAATACGTTCGGCTGGCAATACAGTTACTTTACGACCAGAGACCATGGGAAAATCTGCTATGCTTGGTTCACTGGAGGATACTTTGAAAATGAGCCGGGCGATCGAAGGGGTTGAACCGTGTATTGATTTCGCTCACCTACATGCCCGGCCTGGTGATGGCAGCATGAACACTTATAACGAGTGGGCCAGGATCCTCGACACTTATGGACTTACACTCGGCGACGGTGCACTCCAGAATCTGCATACGCACCTATCCGGAATCGAGTACACACCGAAAGGAGAGAAAAAACACCTTCCCCTGGAAGAGTCTGACCTCAATTTTCGCGCCCTCTTGCAAGCACTTAAAGACTTCAATTGCGGGGGACACATTTTTATCGAAAGCCCTGATGTACATTTGGAGGGTGACGCTCTGGTTGCACAGAAAACCTGGTCGTTGTCCGGATTTCAGGTATTTACGGGCCGGGTCGTGAAAGGTTAATCCGACTGGCTGTTTCAGAAGGCTTTGAAGTTCAACAGTCTCCTGCTTTTTTTACCAATAGAATTCACCGTGACGATGCAGCAGCGGCATTGAAGCATCTGTTGCTGCTTGATAAGCCGAAAGCTTTGTATATAGCATCGGATGATCAACCGGCACCTCGTTATGATGTTGTCAAATGGTTAGCTGAAGCACAGGGGGCAACCGCACCAGCAGGCCTGACCGATGAGCATGCAAACCGTGGTAAACGGGTCAGCAACCAAAGATTGCGGGATAGCGGGTTCAGATTAATGTATCCGGATTACCGTGTTGGTTACGGTGCGGTCCTGAAGGCCAGGGAGTAGCGGGGATCGTCATTCCGGTTTGGGGGTCGTCATTCCGGCCTTGAGCCGGAATCCATTTTGTTAGTTAAGAGAGAGAGGAATTAAAATGGATTCATTTACCTATGTAAATATTTTTGAAACGAAAGGTCTTGAGTACCTGCTTTTGTTGAGTTTTTGGGTGCTGTTTGTCTATTTGGTCCGGTATCTTTCGCCCCCAACGAAAAAACCGAAAAATACGCATCGATAGGCAAGCCTGCGAGTGTTTCCGGGTGATCTATGCTCACTAGCAAAATCGGGCTAAAACTAACCTTCGGTGTGGTGCTGACGGTGCTTGTAGTGATCGGCATTTTTGCTTACTTCAATATCCAGTCAGAAAACAAGAGCCTGCTCATGGAAGTCGAGCGGCATGCGAATCAGTTCAGCGAACACCTCAAAGCGGACATGGGATACGATATGCTGCACGCCAACCGGCAGCGGATTCAGGATGGCATCCGCCGTATCGGCAGACAGAAGAGCATTGAACGCATCCGCGTATTCAATAAGCCGGGTGAGATCATCTATTCGTCGGACCCGGCCGAGGTCGGGATAATAGTCGACATGAAAGCAGATGTCTGTTTCCGCTGCCATCTTACCGGGAAACCCCTGGAACTCCTGCAGGAGCAGGAGCGCATGCGAATTTTCCGCCCCGATGAAGGCTCACCGCGAATGCTGGGCATCATCAACCCGATTTACAATGCGCCATCCTGCTGGACGGCGGCCTGTCATGCGCATGCCGAATCGCAGACCGTGCTCGGAATGCTGGATGTCACCATGCCGCTCACCGAGGTTGACCGGAACATTCGCCGCAGCCAGTTAGCAGTCATCGTTCTCGCCGTCAGCGCCATCCTCATTCTGAGCCTTATCGTGGGCTTCATGGTCCGATGGTGGATCTCCCGGCCCGTGCAGGAACTCCTCACGGCGATGAAGCACGTTTCCGGCGGGAATCTTGCGTACCGGGTCGAAGTGAAGAGAGATGATGAACTGGGGATGCTGGCCAGGTCTTTCAATAATATGACCGACAACCTGGCACAGGCGCGGCTGCAACTCTTCCAGTCGGACAAGCTCGCCTCCCTGGGCAGATTGGCCGCCGGAGTTGCACACGAGATCAATAATCCGCTGACCGCCGTACTCACCAACAGCAGCTATCTGCTGAAGCGATCGCAAGGACAACCCGAAGTAGTTGATGATCTTGAAGTCATCGTTTCCGAAACCATCCGGTGCCGCGAGATCGTCAAGAGTCTTTTGGATTTTGCCCGGCAGACCACCCCGAAGAAGCGCAAGGCCGACATCAACGAGATCGTCCGCCGCGCCGCAACCGTGATCGAGAATCAACTCTCCATAGGGCAGGTGGAACTGGTCATGGATCTGGACGAAACGCTTCCCCATGTGACCGTGGATGCCAATCAAATCCAGCAGGTTTTCATCAACCTGATGGTCAACGCATCGGACGCCATCGGGGAAAACAGTGGAACCATAAAAATCACCAGCAAGGCGATAAGCCTTAGCCCCGCAGGAGTTCTCCAGATCAAGCGCGCTCTGTGTCCGAAACGGCATGATCTCGTCGACAGAAAGATCCAGATCGACGGTAAACCCGCCATCAGCATGCGTTTCCGTAAAAAGAAGCATACCGGGCTGATCTATCTCAATCCCATGTATGGCTCGAACGAGCACCGCCTGGGTGACATGCCTCCCCTTGCAGAAGGCGTCGAACTCGTGTGCCCGGATTGCTCGATTTCGCTCATAGCCGAGGGTGAGACCTGTCCGCAGTGCGACTCTCCGATCTATACTTTCGAAGTTCCCCTGAAAGGGCTCGTTCAAGGCTGTTTGCGCGAAGGTTGCGGCTGGCATCGCTGGGAGCTGGTCGATTCCGCCTGGAACGACGAATACGTGGAAGTCCGGGTGATAGACGACGGCTGCGGCATTCCCGAGACACAGCTTCCGAAGCTTTTCGAGCCGTTCGCGACGACAAAGGGCCAAAAGGGAACGGGCCTGGGCCTGGCCGTTACCTGGGGGATCGTGGACAATCACAACGGAACGATCCTGGTTGAAAGCGAGGTCGGCGTCGGGACAACCTTTATCATCCGAATACCGGTGGAATCATGAGCTCTGTACAGGATATCCTGGTCATCGACGATGAACCGACGATCACGCAGGTCGTGGTGAAGGTTTGCAGCGCGGAGGGAATGACCATCACCGCTGCAGATCACGCTGCCAGGGCCCTTCGATGTTTGGAGGAGAGAAAGTTTCGCCTGGTGCTCTGCGACATCATGATGCCTGAGCTCGACGGTTTCCAGTTCCTCGATGAGCTCGCCCGCAGAGGCATCCACACGCCTGTGGTCATGATGACCGGGTACTCCACCATGGAAAACGCGGTCAAAAGCCTGTCGACGGCGGGTGCTGTGGACTATATTCCGAAACCCTTCACCGCCGATGAATTGCTCACGGTCATCCGGCGCAGCCTCCGTTGCGGCATGCTCCTGGACAAGGCTGAGTCGGCCGGCTTGCCGCGAAGCAGCTCCATGAGCTACGTTTCCTGTCCCGCAAATTATTACAAGCTCGGGTATGTCAGTTGGGTCCTGATGGAGGACGAGGGGACTGCGAGGATCGGGGTGAGCGACCTGTTCATAAAGGCGGCGGAGGGTATAAGTGAATTCGAGCTGTCAGCGCCCGGCGAAGACCTTGAGCAGGGAATTCCCTGCGCAATCGCGACATCCCCGGACGGATCGACGCACGAAATCATGTGTCCGATGAGTGGAAAAATTCTTGAGGTCAATGCGGACGCGCAATCGAACCCTTCGCTGGTTGAGAAGGATCCCTATTTCAGAGGGTGGTTGTATCGGATTTTACCGTCAAATCCGGAGAGTAATTTACAATGGCTGAGTTTATGAATCCTCGAACAAGGCGTTGCGGTCTGCACTAAAGGAGGTTGGGATGAAAGTAATCATACTGTTAGTGGTAATACCTTTAATAATCCTGTTCTGGTTTTTGAATCTGGCTGCCCGGGAATGGTCTCTCAGGATTCATGAGAAGATGAGGCGGGCCGAGCGCGAGGAGGCGCTCGCCGAGAGTCTTCGGCTTGATTTCACTCGGGAGTCAAAAACACTGAAGCGCGTGGAAGTCAAAAACCCGGCGGCGCGCATCCTCTGCGTGGACGATGAGGAGATCATACTCGGCATCTTCCGCAAGATTCTCGCCCTGGAAGGATACTGCGTCGATACGGTTGAGACGGGACAGGAGGCGCTTGGATTAATCCAGATTCACAACTACGATTTCGTATTTACCGACCTGAAGATGCCGGCCATGTCCGGGACGGATGTGGCTAAATCCGTGAAGCATCTGCGTCCGGATATCGATGTCGTTATCATCACGGGATTCGCAACTGTGGAATCCGCCGTGGAATGCATGAAGCACGGAGCGATAGATTACATCGAGAAGCCGTTCACCGAGAAAGAGCTGAGGATGTTCGTCAAACACGCCCTGATCCAACGCCGCGACAGGATCCAGAAGCAGCTGAAACCGAGGGTCCATGTAATGGGTCCAGAGGAGACCGGTCGAGGCTTCGGAGGGGAATTCTCGATCCCGGGCGGTGTCCTGGTCTCGGCCGGCCACTGTTGGGTGAGCCTGGCGGAAGACGGCACCGCAAGAATCGGTCTTGATGACTTCGCCAATAAGCTGCTCGGGAATATCGACACGATCGATTTCCCAAACATCGGGATGGGGGTACAGGCTGGCCAACCCCTCTTCACCGTGAACCAGGGTCATCGGCGGGTGCAGTTCTATGCTCCCCTGAGCGGCAAAGTGGTGAAGATTAATGAGGATTTAGGTCAAGATTGCGCGAAGCTCGAGGAAATGTCTTACGGAAAAAACTGGATCTGCGTCATCGAGGGGGACGATCTGGATGCAGATCTGTCCCATTTAAAGATTGGGAAGTCAGCTGTCGCTTTATTTCAGGAGGACATAGACCGGTTCCAGGCCTATGTACAGAAAGCGAACGGTGGCGAGGTCACTGATCCTGCGTCTCTGTGCATCGGTGCGATAGAAAAGATGGATGATGCCCGTTGGGATACCACCGTGAAGGAATTCTTCGGGGGCTGAGGGAGAACTGTCCTGGGCGCCATTCGTATCAGGCTGGAGCCCTTTCCTCCCAGACCTGGCACAACTCGATAATCACCTCAACTGCCTTGTGCATGTCGGATGTGGAGATCCACTCGAAGCGCGAATGAAAGTTGTGTTCACCGGCGAAAATATTCGGCGTCGGCAGGCCCATGAAGCATAGCCTCGACCCGTCGGTGCCGCCCCGGATCGGCTCGACCCTGGGTTCCAGGCCCGCGCGTCGGATCGCCTCCCTGGCGTTCTCGACCACGTCGGGGTGGCCATCCAGCACCTCTTTCATGTTGCGGTAGCTCTCCTCCACTTCGAGTTCGACGCGCGAACCGGGGTATTCCGCTGTCGCCTCTTTTGCAATTCGCTCGACGGTTCGCTCCATCTCTTGCAGATTTGAGCTGTCGAAATCTCGAACCAGCAATTTGACCGAGGTTCGCTCGACGCTGGCATCGACCATGTAAGGGTGTACAAAGCCCTCGCGGCCCTCGGTTGTCTCGGGCGAGAAGCCGTTCCTGGGCAAGCGGGCAATAAACTCTGCCGCAACTTTGATGGCATTGACCATCTTGCCTTTTGCGAATCCAGGATGCGTGTTGAAGCCATGGAAGGTGGCCGTAATCGCATCGGCCGAAAATGTCTCCACCTGCAATTCGCCGAGGCTTTCGCCGTCCATCGTGTAGGCACAATACGCCCCGAACCGGTCTACATCGAAATACTTCGTCCCATTTCCGACTTCCTCATCAGGCGTGAAGCCGATCCGCACCGGGCCGTGGGCGATCTCAGGATGAGCCAACAGGTACTCCAGGGCGCCCATGATTTCGGCCACGCCGGCCTTGTTGTCCGCACCCAGCAGAGTCGTTCCCGAAGCGGTGATGATGTCGTTGCCAATTTGCTCAGCGAGCAGCGGATTCTCCCCGGCCGAGATCACCGCGGACGGGTCGTCAGGCAGAACAAGGTCCAGTCCCTTATAGTCCCGGTGAATGATCGCCTTGACCTCCGCCCCGCTCATCTCGGGCGACGTGTCCACGTGGGCAATGAAACCAACTACTGGTAATTCGGGCTTATCGCTTGTCGCGGGCAGCGTGGCGAATACATAGCCGTACTCATCCATCGTGACGTCGTCGAGACCCAGCTCCAGAAGTTCATCCCGCAATCGGCGCAAGAGTTCAAGCTGGGTTGAGGTGCTGGGAAAAGTCTCAGCGTCCTCGAGGGACTGGGTGTCGAACTTCACATATTCCAGAAAGCGCTCGACGCAACTGGTCGCGTACTTAGGTGAGATCATTAGATTCTCCGCTGTTTATTTAGCCTTCAGGCCAGCTACATTTTACGCCTGTACCAGAGTCATTATCAGGCTAACTACTTACAAGAAATGCAACTCAAGTACCGGGATAAGCCTTACAATACAGACTGGATCCAATGCGATTGAACAAGGGCACCAGAAGTGAACATGGAGCAACGAATAGTGGTTACCGGGATGGGGGCTGTCTCACCCCTCGGCTTGAACTGCCAGGAAACGTTTAACGGCCTGGCGGCGGGAAAATCCGGTATCGCCAGGATAAGTTTATTCGACCCGTCGGGCATAGCTTGCCAGGTGGCGGGTGAAGTGAAAGGGTTTGAGCCCGCAGATTATATGGACAGGAAAATGGCCAGGCGAATTGGCCGCTATGCACAGTTCTCGATTGCCGCAACCCGGGAAGCGCTCGCCCAGTCCGGACTGGATTTGGCGGAGGAGGACCCAAGCCGCATTGCTTGTATCGTCTCTTCGGCCATCGCTGATTTTCCCATGGTTGAAGACCAGATGAATAAGATTTTCGCTCAAGGCAAACGCAGTATCAGCCCATTCACTGTCCCGCGTGTGAGTACCAGCATGGCAGCAGGGAATATTGCGCTTGAGTTTGGCCTGACGGGGGTGTCTTACAGCCTTTCATCCGCCTGTGCCACCGGAAGCCACTCAATCGCCAATGCCTTGATGATCCTCAAACTCGGGTTGGCTGATGTCGTGCTGGCCGGAGGCGCTGAATCGGCGATCTGTGACACTTTCGTAAGTTCCTATATTGCGATGCGGGCTCTTTCGACCCGAAATGATGAACCTGAGCGCGCCAGCCGCCCCTTCGATAAAGACCGGGACGGTTTCGTGATTGCCGAAGGTTGCGGAGTCCTGGTTCTGGAAACACTGGACAGGGCCAGGCGGCGGGGTGCCCCGATTCTGGCCGAATTGGTAGGCATAGGCATGACCTGTGACGCTTTTCACATCACTTCGGCTCATCCGGATGGCAAGGGTGCTGCCCAGGCCATGACAACCGCCCTGGAATCAGCCGGACTGAATGCTGAGGACGTCGACTACATCAATGCTCACGGTACCGCCACACAACTGAACGATGGCATTGAAACAAAAGCAATAAAAACGGTTTTCGGTGACCGGGCCTATCAGATTCCCGTTAGCTCCACCAAGTCCATGACAGGTCATGCAATCGGGGCGGCCGGCGCCCTGGAGGCAGTTGCCTGCATAATGGCCCTCAATGCCAATTTGATCCCACCGACCATCAACCTGGATACCCCGGATCCCGCCTGTGACCTGGATTACGTTCCCCATCATGCCCGTGAAAAAGAACTGAATGTCGTGATGTCGAACTCTTTTGCTTTCGGGGGGCAGAACAGTGTGCTGATTTTCAAGAAATTTGTTTCTTGATTGCGACCAAGAAGCGCTTATTTACCTGAATTCTACTTTATTTGCACGCGGGCATCTTCATGGAGTGATGTTGTAAAATATCTCGCCTGCACCCTATTGAGGGATTGAACAGGTGGTTTAGAATGGCATGTTGAAATCTAGGCAAAGGACTGGAGGTCCGGAAAATGAAACAAAAATATAATTGCATCGTCATGGGTGCTGCCGGGAGGGATTTTCATATCTTCCTGTCTTTTCTGCGCAATAACGAACATTTCCGGGTCAAAGCGTTTACTGCGACCCAGATTCCATTTATTGGAGAGCGCGATTTTCCACAGTCCCTGGCGGGATCGGAATACGACGAAGATATTCCCATTCATGATGAATCTGAAATGGCCGGCTTGATAAAAAGCCTTGAAATTGATTTTGTGTTTTTTGCCTACAGTGATATTTCCCACCAGGAACTCATGCACAAGGCCAGCCTGGTGCAGGCCGCGGGCGCCAGTTTCGTGATGCTGTGCCCTGAACATACGCAGGTAAAAGCTGAAGTACCCGTGGTCAGTATTACCGCAACACGTACCGGCGCCGGCAAGAGCCCGCTAACGCAGTGGCTGGCCCGGTCACTCATAGACAAGGGGAAACGGGTGGCCGTCATCCGCCATCCCATGCCATACGGCAATCTCAACTTACAGCGGGTACAACGTTTTGCCGTGCCGGAAGACCTTGACGAGCATGATTGCACAATAGAGGAACGCGAAGAATACGAACCCTACGTAGAAATGGGCATACCCATCTATGCAGGGGTCGACTACCAGGCCATTCTTGACGATGCGCAGCGCGATGTGGACCTGGTGCTGTGGGATGGCGGCAATAATGACTTCTCCTTTATCCGCCCAGACCTGGATATCGTGGTGGTGGATGCCCTGCGCGCCGGGCACGAGATCGAATACTTTCCAGGTGAAGTTAATTTCCGTCGCGCGGATATCCTGGTGATCAGCAAGGCGGACACAGCGGCGCCCGGTGCGGTTTTTGATATCCGTGAACGTGCCGGCAACCTCAATCCCGATGCAGTGATCTGTACTGCGGACCTTGAGATTTCGGTAGATCAGCCGGACCTCATGCTGGACCAGCGGGTGCTGGTAATTGAAGACGGGCCCACGGTGACCCATGGCGGCATGTCTTTTGGTGCGGGTATCGTTGCAGCCAGTTATTACGGCAGCACCACAGTGGATCCCCGGCCATACGCCGAAGGCACCATCCGCGATACCTTTGCTGCATTTCCCCACCTGGAACGTGTACTCCCGGCAATGGGGTACTCAGAGGAACAACGCGATGCGCTACGCGCCACAGCCCTGGCCTGTTTTGATGAAGAAAAAGTAGCCTGCATCGTTGATGCCAGCCCCGCGCGCTTCGACTGGGGTTTTGACGAAAAAGTACCCATCGTGCGGGTCAGCTATCGCTTCAGGCAACTGGATGGCCCGCCGTTGCTCCAGGAGGTTTTGCAACTGATACAGACTGCGGGTTAATGTACTGATCTGCCCGGCACACAGCCGTCAGGAAAAGAATAAATGTCACGTTACGCAGAAATTACCGGTTGGGGCAAATGCATGCCACCTGCCGTCATGACCAATGATGACATGACCACCGTCATCGATACGTCTGACGAATGGATCAGGAGCCGAAGCGGAATTGAGGAGCGCCGCGTTTCTCATGTCCCGGGCAGTGACCTGGCCTCAGTAGCAGGGCATCGTGCTCTTGCGGCGGCGGCGACGACGCCTGAAGAACTTGACCTGCTGATTGTGGCGACTTGCACGCCGGACACAGTGATCCCCAGCACCGCGGCTTACGTACAGAGAAAGATGGGGGCAAAAAACGCAGCCGTGTTTGACCTGAATGCCGGCTGTTCCGGTTTTCTGTACAGCCTGTCGGTTGCCACCTCGATGATCCGGTCTGCAGGTTACCGCAAGGCGCTGGTGATCGGCAGTGAACGGATCACCTGGTTTCTGAACTGGTCATTGCGTGACACCGCCGTGCTGTTTGGTGATGGTGCGGGCGCATTTGTACTGGAACCCAGTGAAGAGGAAACCGGCCTGCTGGCTTCCCACCTGGGTTGTGAGGGTGAAGCACTGGAGGCGCTGGAAATTCCGAACTTCGGCACCGCAGGAAACCGTTTCGTTGACGACTATCATAAATTCGATGTCAATTTTGACGGCCGTGAAATTTTCCGCCGTGCGGTCAAAGGCATGGCTTTAGAAGTTCGCAAGGTGTTGGGCGACCTTGGCCTGAAAAATGAAGACATTGATCTGATCATTCCGCACCAGGCCAACCGGAGGATCATCGAATCACTGGCAAAGCACCTTTCAGTTCCCATGTCCCAGGTTGCACTGAATATCCAGAAATACGGCAATACTTCGGCAGCGACCATTCCAGTCGCGATAGTCGAAGCGCTGGAAGCGGGGCGCATTAAACCGGGGGATCGTTTGTTGCTGGCGGCTTTCGGGGCCGGACTGACACGTGGCGCCGGCCTGATCCTCTGGGGCCCGCGGACCACGCCGCTGGGCGAAAGCGATGCCGAACTGCCACCGTGCAAGCAGACGGCGCTGGAAATTCTGGGTGATGCAATCAAGCACACCGGGCCATGAACAGGCTTTGCTTCTAACCCCGTTAATCCGTTTTCATGGCAGCATGGGCTGCGGCCAGGCGTGCAATCGGCACTCGATACGGTGAGCAGGACACGTAATCGACCCCGAACTGGTGGCACAGGTGGATGCTTTTTGGGTCGCCTCCATGCTCACCGCACACGCCAATCTCCAGTCCTTCACGCGCCTTGCGGCCTTCATCAATTGCGATCCGCATCAACCGGCCCACGCCGTCCGGGTCGATGCTGGTAAACGGATTGTCCCGCAGCAGGCGGGTTTGCAGGTAATGCACAAGGAAACCGGTCTCGGCATCGTCGCGGGAGATGCCGAAGGTGGTCTGTGTCAGGTCGTTGGTGCCGAATGAGAAAAACTCGGCGGAACCGGCAATTTCGCCCGCTGTCAGGGCCGCACGGGGGATTTCAATCATCGTACCGAACAGGTGTGGCACGTCCATGCCATGTTCTTTCATGACGCTTTTTGCAGCTTCTTTCAGCGGCCCGAGCATGGCATCGAATTCACCAACATGCGAAACCAGTGGAATCATCACTTCGGGCTGCACATCGATTCCGTCTGCCGCGCAACGGCAAGCGGCGTTAAAAATCGCCTCCACCTGCATGCGATACAAGCCGGGTATCAATATTCCCAGGCGGACGCCCCGGGTTCCGAGCATGGGGTTGGTTTCCTGCAGCGATTCCACGCGCTCCAGCATGCTGCGTTTTATTTCGATTTCCTCCAGCGCCCGGTCCACTTCTTTCAGACTGGACAGGTGCTGCATGCGTAACTTGAGGTCGCTGAGTTCCATCAACAGCTCACGGGCGGAGGGCAGAAACTCGTGCAGTGGCGGATCGAGCAAGCGGATGATGACCGGCAGCCCGTCCATGGCCCGGAAAAGGCCTTCAAAATCGGAACGCTGCATGGGCATCAACAGTGCGATGGCTTCTGCCTGTTCCGCGGCTGTGTTGGCGAGGATCATCCGTTGCATGATCTGCAAACGATCTTCCTGAAAAAACATATGTTCGGTACGGCACAGGCCTATGCCTTCGGCCCCATATTCCCGGGCGCGTTGGGCGTCTTCCGGATAGTCCGCATTAGCCCGAACGCCGAGCTTGCGGATGTCGTCCGCCCAGGACAGGATCTTGAGCAGATAAGGATTCCGGATATCCGGCACCACGGTGGGCAGTTTGTCCTCATAGATCAGGCCATTGTTACCATCGATGGACAGGTATGCGCCTTCCTCGATCACCAGGTCTTCACCGATGCGCATCAGGTGCTTGTCGAGATTGATTTCAATTTCCTCGACGCCAACCACAGCCGGTTTGCCGAACTGGCGGGCGACCAGAGCCGCGTGGCTGGTGCGGCCACCTTTGCTGGTCACAACGCCCTTGGCCGCGAGCATGCCATGGACATCGTCCGGGCGGGTTTCCGGCCGCACCAGGATGACATCCTTGCCATCTTCTTTTGCCCAGCGCACGGCAAGGTCCGGATCAAAGGCGATGATACCGACCGCGGCGCCGGGTGACACGTTCAGGCCACGCGCGATTGGCTGAGTGTTTTTAAGCGTTTCGGGATCAAGCTGAGGGTGCAGGAAAAAATCCACCTGGTCCGGCTGCACACGGGCCACGGCTTCGTCGCGGGTGATCAGTTCTTCATCCACCATATCCACGGCAATACGCACCTCGGCCTGTGCAGTGCGTTTGCCATCGCGGGTTTGCAGCAGCCACAGTTTGCCCTGCTCAATGGTAAATTCCATGTCCTGCATGTTGCGATGGTGTTGTTCCAGCCGGTGGGCGATCTCCTGCAATTCCACGAACATCTCCGGCATGTCGGTATGCAGTTGCGCGATCGGAAGTGTCGCGCGGGTACCAGCCACGACGTCTTCCCCCTGGGCGTTGATCAGGTAGTCCCCCTCCAGCTCCGGTTCGCCGGTGGTGGCATTGCGGGACATGAATACACCCGTTGCTGAATCGTCGCCTACATTGCCAAATACCATGGTCTGGATGTTCACCGCAGTGCCCAGCATATGATCGATTCCGGCAGCTTCGCGATAGGCGATGGCGCGTTTGCCGTTCCATGATTTGAAAACGGCCTCAGTGGCCAGGCGCAACTGCTGGACGGGATCGGTGGGGAAATCCTTGCCGGTATAGGTGTGGATGATTTCCTTGAAGCGGATGGTGACTGCCTGCCATGCTGCAGCGTCCAGTTCGGAGTCAGTCCTGGCGTTGGATTCACGGCGCTGGGCAGTGATAACGGCCTCGAAGACTTCGTCCGGTACGTCCATCACGACATTGCCGAACATCTGCACCAGCCGCCGGTACAAGTCATAGGCAAACCTGGGCCTTGCTGTTCGTGTGGCGAGTTTGGCGGCAATTTCGTCGTTGAGGCCGATGTTCAAAATCGTATCCATCATGCCGGGCATCGAGAATTTGGCGCCGGAGCGGCAGGAAACCAGCAATGGGTTTTCGACGTCCCCGAACCGTTTTCCGGTGAGGGATTCAAGCGTCTTGATGGCTTCGAGTTCCTGCTCCCACATCCCGTCAGGGAAATGTTCATCAGTGGCCAGATAGTCGTTGCACCCCTCGGTAGTGACTGTAAACCCGGGGGGGACCGGAATTCCCAGCCGGGTGGCATCCAGCAGGTTGGCGCCCTTACCGCCCAGCATGCCGCGCACGGCATCCCAGTTGTCGTCAAATTGTGAACCGATCGTATCGTGCTCGCTGAACAGATACACGTATTTATTGTTGTTGCTTTGACTTGCCATTATTGTCATTGCCTCTATTGGAATGTCGGTTCACACGCGAAACAATATGGGGCTCCGCTAACCATCTTGAGTTGATTCAAGTCAGGTAGATGGCATCATTAAGCCAGCGTACGGGGAAATGGTGCACTCTGCGGGCTAATCATGCTACCCCGTCGTGGGCGGTAAACGCTCTTGCTGGTATAAACGTTCGATAAACATCGTTGCCCGGGGATATTGCTCCGACCATCGTTCTATTTCTGCACGCATTGCGACAGGTGTCTCGGCCCGCTCGATTCGAACGGTGTCCGCCTTGCCGCCGCCGTAAGCTTCAGGCTGCAGCCACAGGCCCATGATGGCCGCGAATGTGATATCGCTGTAGTTGATCACATCGCCGCCGAGAATTGATTTTCGCCCGTCTTCCAGCAAGGCTTCCACTTCGGCGAGCAGGGTGTCGATGTGCTCAACCGCCCGGGCATGATGGGCTGTTGAAATTCGGAAAGCCCGCCGGATGAGGAAACGGAGCAAGGGATAAAGCAGGCGTAGCGACCAGCGCTGCCAGGCTGGTATCCCGGGATTTTGACAACCCCAGACACGTAAGGTCAGTTCCGGTTCGTCAAGCAGGTGATAGTAGACCCAGACCTGCAGATCAACGCCACAGCGATCGATTTTCTTTTCCAGTTCCAGCCGCCCAGGATCTGCTTGCAGAAAGTTTGCACGTTCCCCCGCCTGCGGGCTGTATCGTCCCCACAGGTAGCGCAATATCTCGGGTGAATTTCCGATCGAGGATCGTACGGCGCCGGTACGGAATTTCAACACCGGTACGGTTCGGCCCAGGAAAAAAGCACCCAGGGTACCGCCGACTGGTTTTTCCAGGTAGTCCAGGCCCAGCCGGTCCATGCACCAGCGGACTTTTTCCACGTAGTGGCTGGCGGAAATGGTTTCCAATTCCAGTTCCGGCGTTTTTGCCGGTGCGGCGATCACACTGAGCGATATGGCCCATCGCCATAACAAGGCCAGCGCCACAAGCGCGATCGCTCCCGGCAGGGAAATCCCGAAGCCGGCTACAATCAACGGCAGCAGGAAAAGGAAGGTGGAATGAAGTAACAGCCGATTGCCCATCATGGATTATGTTCCCGGGTATATGTAAAGTGCAATAAAAGAAAGAAGAATTTCAGGAATTATCATGGCAGATTGGCCGCGCAAATTGACAGCCTTCGAGCGATTTCTCGGGCTTTTTACCCGACTGCGCCCGGGGGAGGGCCGCAGTGTCCTGCTGTTCTTTACTTACGCCCTGCTCATGATGTTGAGCTATTACATCCTCAAGACGATCCGTGAGCCGCTGTTGCTGACCGGCGCGTCGGCGGAAATCAAGAGTTACGCTTACGCGGTTACAGCGCTGCTGTTGCTGTTCATCATTCCCGTGTATGGACTCGTTTTCCGCCACACGGGCAAACGGCAAATGACCCGCTATATTACGGGTTTTTTCCTGGCCAACCTGTTGATTTTTTACCTGGCGGGCAAGGCAGGCCTGGACGTCGGCTTTGTCTATTATGTCTGGGTGGGGATCTTCAGTGTCATGATTACCGCCCAGTTCTGGGCATTTGCCGCGGACAGTTATAACGTCAAGAGTGGCCAGAGGCTGTTTCCACTGATCATGATCGGCGCCACCCTGGGCAGTCTTGCCGCACCGGCGCTTAGCGGAGCGCTATTCCCGGTCGTCGGACCCTGGTCACTTATGTTGGCAGCCATGGTGTTACTCGCCATGACGCTGCCCTTCGTCGGCTGGGGGCGTGCTGCTGTTCCCCCGGGTTCCCAGGGTGGCGAAGACAGGGTTGGAGCCCCCAGGGACGGTGGCCTGTTTGGAGGAATCACCCTTGTCTTGACCGACCGTTACCTGTTCCTGTTGGCAATCCTGATCATGATCCTGAACTGGGTGAACACGACGGGTGAGTACATCCTGGCCGAACTCGTGGTTCGTCATGCTGACGCGAGACTGGCGGTGGACGCGGGAGCCGTGAAGGCTGACATCATCGCGGCTTTTTACGGCAATTTCTTTTTCATGGTCAATTTGGTGACCCTGTTGGTACAGGTGTTTCTGGTTGCGCGGATCATTCGCTGGATCGGCATCAAGGGCGCCGTGCTGGTTTTACCGGTAATCGTTTTGTTGGGCTATGGGCTGGTCGTGTTTATCCCGATATTCAGCATCATCCGCATCGTGAAAATCATCGAGAATTCCACCGATTACTCCCTGATGAATACCACGCGCCACGCGCTGTACCTGCCCCTTTCAGCAGCCAAGAAATACGAGGGGAAGACGACGATTGAAGCTTTTTTCTGGCGTTTCGGCGATCTTCTGCAGGCCGGCGCAATATATGCAGGCCTCAACTGGTTCCATTTTGACATCGAACACTTTGCTGCTTTGAACATGATCCTGGCCGTGATCTGGTTCTGGGTTGCCTGGCAAATTTCCGGGTATTACCGTGAAAAAAGACAGCTCATCAGCAGCAATACGCCGCCCCGTCTGACCCATCGCATGGAGGATCGGATGGCCCCGACCGGGGTTCCGTTCAGGTTCCAAATACCGGACAATACATTTATTGATCCTGATGAGGGTGACGTCATGGTCATCAGTGCCCACCTGGTGAATGGCGACGCCTTGCCTGCCTGGCTGGATTTCGACCCGGAAGTCCTGGGTTTCAGTGGTACGCCGCCGGTGAATGTAACAGCGGAAACCCGGATAATATTACGTGCGACGGATTTTGATGGCGCCTGGGCCGAGGGCGAACTGGTGCTCAAGCACAGCGTAGAGGAAGTGTAGAGATGTTCAGGCTTGCCAGGTTCACACCGCTTCAATTCCCCAGAGTGCTTGCGGGCCTGTTGTTATGCCTGGGACTGCTTGTGACTTTGGACGAGGGGGTCGCGGATCATGTGGCGTACGGCACTGGTTTATTCCAGGAGGACTGGCCGCTCGAAATGGATCTGTTCATGGATCCCAAAAAGTTTTGCCGCGTAGAAGACAAGTCCAAGTGCCAGGACGTTCCCGCCAGGTTGAGCTACTCGGTCAACGGGCAGGAAGACCAGGTCATAGACATCCCACTGCTGGTGATAACCCGGGGCAGTTGGCGCTTGAGGCGCGACATCTGTACGATTCCGCCGCTTTTCCTGGTTTTTCCGGAAGATCAAACTCTAACCAAGGGAACGCTTTTCGCCGGCCAGGATGTGCTGCCGCTCACAACACATTGCAGCAGTAAACAAGGCAGGACTGACGATTATGTTCTGAAAGAATACCTGGCCTACCGGATTTATAACCTGTTTAGCGAGAAGAGCGTTCGCGTCAGGTTGGCTTATATCCGTTACCGCAAGCCCAAAGACAATAAACCGCCGAAGCCCCATTACGCGTTTCTCAATGAGCATTTCCATTCAGTCGCCGCCAGGAATGATGCGGAGACCTGGGAAACACCAAGATTGGATGTCGCGCTGACAGATCCAATGGAAATGGCCACCATGGAACTTTTCCAGTACATGATCGGCAATACGGATTTTTCTTCGCTGGGCCAGCACAACATGGTCTTGCTCCGAACCAGTGACGGCCGGGTGACGGCGATGCCGTTTGATTTTGACTTCTCCGGCCTCGTAAATGCCAAATATGCAGGGCCGGATCCCCGCCTTCCACTGCAGAGTAACCGGCAGCGCTTGTACCGGGGATTTTGCCATCCGGATCTGGATTGGGATGAGCTGTTCCAGAGATTCATTGACAAGAAAGTGCAAGTGTTTGAACTGCTTGATTCAACGCCGGGACTGACCCGAAGAGCACAGAAGAGTACCCGCAAGTTTCTGAATGAATTTTATGAAATCCTGGATTCACCTAAACTACGCCAGAAAAACATTGTGGATGCCTGCCGAACGATATTGGAAGTCGACTGACCTGAACATGATCGTACCGGCGATACGGATTGGGTATCAGAAGGATCCTTAAAACTGGTGTAGCTTGATGCTCACATAGACCAGGTAAAGAGCCAGGATGAAGGCGGCCTCGGATTTTTGCAGCCCCTTTTTTCTGACAAAAAACACCAGCACGATAACGATCATGACGAAGATGTAGGGCAGGTCGAACAGCAGCAGGCCGCGATCAAACCGCAAGGGCGAAATAATTGCTGCGATACCAATCGGGACCAGGGTGTCCAGGGTAGTGCTGCCGATGATGTTGCCGACGGAAAGGCGTGTTTTTTTCCTGAGAATTGCGGATACCGAAATCGAGAGTTCCGGCAGGCTGGTGCCGAGCCCGATGACCAGCAGGGAAATGACCAGTTCGCTGACATCGAATGTGACCGCGATCCTGACCACGGATCTTACCGCCAACTCAGAACTTCCGATCAGGACGAGGAGTCCGGTTAAAAGCACGATCCAAGAGTTGATTCCACCGTGCACCAGGGCTCGCGTGGTTTCCCTGGGTGGTTCTTCCCCTTTAAACACGGCGAAGATATAAACAACATACATGGTTACCAGGATCAGGCCTTCCGTGCGCGAAATGCCTCCATCCCAGGCTACCAGGTAGAGCAATACAGTCGCCCCCAGCAGCATGGCTCCGTGCCGGAAAATGAAACCAACGGGCATGGTCAGGTAGCCGAGCAGGCCAGTGAGGCCCAGCACCAGGCCGATTTGCCCAATGACGCTGCCAATGGCGCTGCCGATGACCACATTGGAGGCATCTATCCCCATGCTTCCCTTGATGCCGGCATCGATGGCAATCGCAATTTCCGGAAGATCGCTACCGATTGACAGGATGACCAGGCCAACGAAAAATTCCGATAAGTGATGCCGTTTTGCTATGGCAAGAGCGGAACTGATCGTAAGTTCAGTTCCGATCCAAAGGCCGGCGATTCCCGCTATAAGTAAAACAATGTCCACTTTTCCTTAAGCCCCGTGATGACGGTCAGCTTGCGATAGGAAACATAGCATGAAAAACTTTCGGGCTCAGGTAAACTGTCGAACGATGTGTGAGTTTACCGTACAGGAGCAAACATCCAAGTGACATTTCTTATTGCCGTCCTGCTAATTATTATTGTTTTATGGCTCGTAGCCACCCTGTTCATGCGCGGAGAGAATCTCGGCGAGTTTGACCGGGATGATGACTCCGGTGCCGTCCGTTCCAT